>NZ_JAMYRV010000015.1:0-108284 GCF_040321555.1 Mesorhizobium sp. M0317
CCCGCCCCCCCTCCCCCCCCCTGTCCCCCCCCCCCCCCCCCCCCCCCCCCCCCCCCCCCCGGGGGGGCGTGCCCCGCGCCCCCCCGGCCAGAGGGGGGTGTGAAGGATCGCGTCAGGCTGACATATGTCGCCTGCTCCCCCACCCTCACACTCCTCCCCACCCCCGCCCTCGCCCACGCCTCCGACCGCGGCCACGTCCTCCTCCTCCCGACGGGCTACTACATCGCCGGCGGCGCGCTCGCCGTCGCCGTCAGCTTCCTCGTCCTCGCCCTGCTGCCACCCGCAACCCTCGACCGCTTCTGGCGCCGCCGCCTGCCGCTCTTCCCATTCGCCGACACCGCCCGCATAATCATCGGCCTCATCTCCTTTGCCGGCTTCGCAACCCTCATCGCCGCCGGCCTGTTCGGCAGCCGCGACCCGCTCTCCAATCCGCTGCCGCTAACCATCTGGACGCTGCTCTGGGTCGGCCTTGCCATCGCCCAAGGCCTGTTCGGCGATCTCTGGTCGTGGCTGAACCCATGGTATGGCCCGTGGCGGATCGTAAGCCGCCTGTTCGAGCTTCGTGGCGGTGAGGGACAGGAATCGCGTTTGCCTTCATGGCTCGGCTGCTGGCCGGCCGTTATCCTGTTCTTCGCCTTCGCCTGGTTCGAGCTGATCGACCCGGCGCCCGACGATCCGGCGCGGCTGGCCTATGCCGCCGGCCTCTACTGGTTGCTTACCTTCATCGCCATGCTCGCCTTTGGCTACCGCGATTGGAGCCGGCGCGGCGAATTCCTGACGATCTTTTTCGCCATGGTGGCTCGTTTCGCCATCGTCGAGCGCGATGAGCACGGTCGCCTCGCTCTCTGCTGGCCGGGCTCAAAACTGCTCGGCGCGGCACCCCTGCCGGCAAGCGGCATCGCTTTCCTGCTGCTCAGCCTGTCATCGGTGTCCTTCGACGGCCTGTCGAAAACCTTCTTCTGGCTCGGCCTGTTCGGCATCAACCCGCTGGAATATCCCGGCCGCACGGCGCTCATCGGCGTTAGCAGCTTCGGCCTAGTGCTGACCTTCGTTCTGCTGGCGGCGGCATTCCTGCTGGCCGTCATCCTCGGCCAGCGCCTCGCCGGCAGCCGACATTCCCTCCGCGAGGCCGCCGGGCTGCTGGTGTGGTCGATCGTGCCGATCGCGCTTGCCTATCATGTCGCGCACTATCTGACGGCGCTGCTGGTCGACGGCCAGTATGCGATCGCCGCTCTGTCCGACCCGTTCGCGCTGGGATGGAACCTGTTCGGCGCCGCCGACATGCAGATCGAGGCCGGCATCGTCGCCGGCGCCGACTCCGCCTGGTGGCTGTGGAACCTGCAGGCCGGCATCATCATCGCCGGCCATATGCTGGCGGTGCTCGTTGCCCATGGCCTGGCCTGGCGACTGCACCAGGTGCCATCGCGCGCCGCCCTCAGCCAGTTGCCGCTCACCATGCTGATGATTGCCTACACGATCTTCGGCCTGTGGTTGCTTGCCACGCCGACGGCCGGATGAGACAAGCTGATCAACATGCCTTTGCGGAAAGCCCGCTTGCAAGCTCTGTGCTTTGGTGATTTAGTTTGTACACATGCAATTTCTGCCCCTCCTGCAAGGGAGTGGCCTTGCCTCGTTACAGACAGTCAAAACTCAAAAACAGGGGAACTGCCGTGACTGACAAGAATGGGTTTTTCGATCTCTCCAAATCCACCCTTAGCCGCCGCACCGCGCTGAAAGGTCTCGCCGCCGGCGCCGGGCTGACGCTCGCGTCCGGCTTCGTCCGCTACAGCCAGGCGCAGAGTTCGGCGCCAATCAAGATCGGCTTCCAGTCGCACCGCACCGGCATCGGCGCCGCCTATGGCCGCTGGTACGAAAAGACCAGTGCCGCCGCGGTCAAGGCGATCAACGATGCCGGCGGCATCAACGGCCGGCCGGTCGAACTGGTGATCGAGGATGACGGCACCGATCCCGGCCGTGGCGCCGAAGTGGTCGGCAAGTTCGCCACCCAGCACAAGACCGACATCGTCTTCGGCACGCTGTTCTCGCATGTCGTGATCGGCTCGGCGCCGGCCGCCGGCGAAAACAAGATCCCTTATTTCGTCGTCAGCGAAGGCCACCATGTCGCTTCGACCAAGCTCAACCGCTACGTCTTCCAGCCCGGCATCACCGATGTGAAGAGCCAGATCCAGTCGATGGCGCCATGGATCGCGGCCAATGCCGGCAAGAAGGTGACGCAGATCTTCCCCGATTTCGCCTTCGGCTACGACCATCGCGACTACCTGCCGCCGGCGCTGAAGGCGCAAGGCGCCGAGGTCATCGCCCAGATCGCCATCCCGCCGACAGAGTCATCTTTCACGAAATACTTCCCGCAGATCCCGGCCGAGACCGAAGTCATCTACCATGTCATGGTCGGCCCGGCCGTGCTCACCTTCGTCAAGGAACTCGGCGAGTTCTACGGCTCCAACCGGCCGCAGCTGTTCGGCTTCATCGATTCGCTCGAAGCCACCGACATCAACAGCCCCGGCCTCGAATTCCTGGACGGCAGCCATTTCTGGGAAGGCTCGCCGCGCTATGCCCAGGCCAATGACTCGGCCGCGCAGAAAGCCTACCGCGCCGCCGTTGGCATCGACGAAAATGGCGCTGCCGTTGGCGACCCCAAGGACGTCTCCACCGCCGCCCACATGTTCGGCTGCTGGGAGACGCTCTATGTCGTCAAGAAGGCGATGGAAGACGCCGGCTACAAGGGCCCGGAAGACCGCGCCAAGCTGGTCGAGGCGACCGAGGCTCTGACCGAATTCGCCGAAGGCCCGGAGCATCCGCAGGGGCCGAAAACCTTCAACGGCAAGATCCACCAGTGTTTTGGTATCCAGAACATCTCCAAGGTCGAAGGCGGCAAGCTGAATGTCGTCCACAAGACCAAGATCGAGGACGGGCTGTACGAGGCAGAAGGGGATTATACGACGCAGGCGCTGTAGGCTTCTCCAGCGAGCGTGAGCGCCCAGCCACCCCCCTCTGTCCTGCCGGACATCTCCCCCTCAAGGGGGGAGATCGGCAGTTCGTGCGACGGCACCTTCCTGTCTAACTTTGCGATTGGCGAAAGCCGAAATGACATCCAATCTCGCCCCTCGAGGGGGAGATGCCCGGCAGGGCAGAGAGGGGTGCACTTGGCGCCTGCCAGCGTGTAGCCCATGCATTTCGGACCCCATCTCCTCCTCGCCGCCCTCGAAGGCCTTGTCACCTCAGCCGTGTTGGCGCTGACGGCGCTTGGGCTGTCGCTGGTGTTCGGCGTCATGCGCGTCGTCAACGTCGCCCATGGCGAGTTCTTCATGCTGGGCGCGGTGCTGGCCTGGGCGATCTCGACGGCGATACCCGGCCATCCCACGCTCGGCTTCCTGGCGGCGCTGGTGATTGCGCCGCTGATTGTCGGCGCCATTGCGCTGGTAGCCGAGCGGCTTGTGCTGCGGCGGCTCAATTACAATCCGGAAGCCACCATCGTCGCCACGATCGGCATGCTCTACATCATCCAGCAGCTGGCGTTGAGCTTCTATGGCCCGGAAGCCCGCCCGGTGGAGCCGCCCTTCAGCTACCGCATCCTTTTGCCCTGGTTCGGCTATTCCGGCTACAAGCTGTCGATCATTGCCGCTTCGGCGCTTCTGCTCATCGCCACCTGGCTGGTGCTGACGCGCACCAAGATCGGCCTCATCATGCGCGCCACCCAATATGACAGCGAGACGGCGCAGGCCTTCGGCATTCCAGTCGACCGCGTCTATGCGGGCGTCTTCGCGCTCGGCGCCATGCTGGCGGCCATCGCCGCCGTGCTGATCGTGCCGATCAGCCAGGCGCATTATCTGATGGGACAGGACCCGCTGCTGTTGTCCTTCATCGTCGTCATCATCGGCGGCCTCGGCTCGCTGCGCGGCACCGTCTTCGCTGCTGTGCTGATCGGGCTGTCCGACGGCATCATCTCGGTGTTCTTCTCGCCGACTTTGGCCAAGATCATCGCCACGCTGCTGGTGGCCATGGTGCTGGTGTTCCGGCCGCAGGGCCTGTTCGGGCAGGCGCCGCGATGAGCGATGCTTCGCCGGCAAAAACCTATGCTCTGCATATCGGCGCCATCGCGCTGCTGTTCGCCCTGAGCTTCGTCCTGCCGGATTATCATCACGGCCTGCTCGCCCGCATCATGGTGCTGGCGGTGTTCGCCATGGGCTACAACCTGCTGTTCGGCTATGTCGGCCTGCTCAGCCTCGGCCACGCCATGTTCTTCGCCGCCGGGCTCTATGGCGCTGGTCTCGCCGTCATCCATCTCGGCTGGAGCGTGCCTTTGGCTTTCCTCGCCGGCATCGCCTGCGGCGCGCTGCTGGCACTGGTGATCGGCCTGCTGGCGCTGCGCACCACCGGCGTCGCCTTCATGATCGTCACCATGATGTTCGCGCAGGTGTTTTACCTCGTCATCCTCTATTTCGCCGCCTGGACCGGCGGCGACCAGGGTCTGGTCGTGCCGCAGCCGGCGCGGGTTCTGGCCTTCGGCGCGACATCGCTCGACCTAACCAACCCGACCGTGCGCTACATGAGCGCGCTGGCGCTGTTCTCGGTCGTGCTGCTGATCACCCTCGCCATCGTCCGCTCCCGCTATGGCCGCGTGCTGGTCGCGGTGCGCGAGAACGAGGAGCGCACGAAAATGCTGGGCTACGACACCTTCTCCAACAAGCTGATCGCCGTCGTCGTCTCCGGCACCATCTGCGCCGCCTCGGGTGCGGCCTATGCGCTGCTGTTCGGCTATGTCGGCTCGAGCTTTGCCTCGGTGCAGTATTCCATCCTGCCGCTGCTCTGGGTGCTGCTCGGCGGCGCCGCCACGACGCTGGGCGCGCTGCTCGGCACGGTGTTCATGTACTATGTCATCGACACCGCCAGCGGCTACACCTCCGCCTATCTCCTGATCGTCGGTATTGCGCTCATCCTGCTGGTGCTGTTTTTCCCCAAAGGCATTCTGGGCACCATCCGCCAGCGCTGGCTCGGGTGGCTCCCATGATGCCGTTGCTGACCACCAAAGGCCTGGCGCGCAGTTTCGGCGGCCTGCGCGCCGTCGACGGTGTTGATTTTCAGCTGATGCCGGGCGAGATCCGCGCCGTCATCGGCCCCAATGGCGCCGGCAAAACCACCTTCGTCAGCCTGGTCAGCGGCCGCATTCAGCCATCGTCCGGCATGATCGTCTTCGACGGCGCCGACATCACCAGCCAGCCGGCCTATCTCAGGGTGCGCCGGGGCATCGCCTACACCTTCCAGATCACCAGCGTCTTCGCCAACCTCTCTGCGTACGATAATGTCGCGTTGCCGGTGCAGCGCACGCTGACCGATGGCCGCTCGAAAGGTGCGGTGCGCACCGGCGTCATGGCCGCGCTGGAACGCACCGGACTTGCCGGCCGCGCCCATATGCCGGCCGGCCAGCTTTCCTACGGCCACCAGCGCCTGCTGGAAGTCGCGATGGGCCTGGCGCTTAAGCCGCGGCTTTTGATCCTCGACGAGCCGACGCAGGGGCTGGCCGACAGCGAGATCGACAATTTCATCGGACTGGTGCGCGAGATTGCCAAGAGCGCCACCGTGCTCCTGATCGAGCACAACATGCCGGTCGTCATGCAGCTGGCCGACCGCATCACGGTCTTCAACGCCGGCAAGATCCTGGCCGAAGGCACGCCCGAACAGGTTCGCGCCAACACACAGGTGCAGGAAGCCTATCTGGGGACGGCGGCATGAGCGAAGCCCCCAAGACTGAGGCCCCCAAGACTGAGGCCCACAAGACTGAAGCCCACGAGACTGAAGCGCTGATTATCTCCAGGCTCGACTGCTTCTATGGCGAGGTTCAGGTGCTCTATGGGCTCGACCTAGTGCTCAACAAGGGCGAGGTGCTGTGCCTGTTCGGTCGCAACGGCGCCGGCAAGACGACGACGCTGAAAGCGATCATGGGGCTGGTTCGGTCGAGCGCCGGTTCGATCCGGCTCGCCGGCAAGGAGTTGACCGGCCTGCCGGCGCATGAGGTGCCCAAGGCCGGCGTCGCCTATGTGCCCCAGGGCAGGCGGCTGTTCGCCGAGATGACGGTGGCGGAAAACATCGAGATCGGCCTGATGGCGCGCGGCAAGGGAAGAGCGACGCGCGAGAGCGTGCTCGACCTCTTCCCGCTGCTGCGCCAGCGGCTGCGGCAGCGCTCCGGCACTTTGTCCGGTGGCGAACAGCAGATGCTGGCCATGGCCCGCGCGCTTTGTCTGGAGCCGCAGGTGCTGTTGCTAGACGAGCCGACGGAGGGGCTGATGCCGTCGATGATCGCCAAAATCCGCGAGACGGTGGTGAAGCTGCGTGAGCTAGGTGTCTCCACCATTCTGGTCGAACAGCGCGTCGACGCCGTGCTGTCCGTCGCCGACCGCGTCTGCTTCATCGAGAACGGCCGCAACCGCGAGACCGTCGATGTCGAGCAATTGCGCGCCGACCCATCGGCAGTCAGGCGCTATGTCGGCGTCGGCTGATCAGCCGAAAAACAGGAACCCGGCGATCAAAAAGATCGGGATCAGCACCAGCCCTGACCATGCCATGTAGCCGAAGAAGCCCGGCATCTTCACACCGCGGTGTCGGGCAATGGCGTAGACCATGAAGTTGGGTGCATTGCCGATATAGGTGTTGGCGCCCATGAACACCGCGCCGGCCGAGATCGCGGCCAGCGTCGAGGCCGCCTCCGTCATCAGGTGCCGCGCGTCGCCGCCTGCGAGTTCGAAAAACACCAGATAGGTCGGCGCATTGTCGAGGAAGGACGACAGCCCGCCGGTCAGCCAGAAATAGGCGAGATCATTGGGCTGGCCGGTGGGTGACGTCACCAGCGCCACCAGCGGCGCCAGCGCGCCGTCATGGCCGGCGCGAAGGATGGCAATGACCGGCACGATGCAGATGAAGATGCCGGCAAACAGTTTTGCCACCTCCGCGATCGGGCCCCAGGTGAAGCCGTTGGCCTCGCGATGGCTCTTGAGGGAAACGACAAGCGACAGCCCGGCGAGCCCCAGGATGATGGCATCGCGCACCAGGTTCTGCAGTTCGAGGCCGACGCCGAGGATGGAGAAAGTCACGCCCGGCTTCCAGGCAGCTGAAAGCAGGATCGCGGCAATGACGCCGGCCAGCAACGGCAGATTGGCCAGGCCGCGCAGACGCACCTTCGTATCCGGCGTCGGATCCTTGATCTTCGGCGCGCCGCCTTCACGGCGATGCAGCATGATGTCGATGGCCAGGAAGACAAGCAGCACCAGGCCGCCGGTAAACAGCGTCTCGCGCCAGAGGTTCGCCGACGTCCAGAAGAAGTCGACGCCGCGCAGGAAGCCGACGAACAATGGCGGGTCGCCCAAGGGCGTCAACGAGCCGCCGATGTTAGACACCAGGAAGATGAAGAAGATGACGACATGGGCGTTGAACTGCCGGTTGTCGTTGGCGCGCAGCATCGGCCGGATCAGGATCATCGAGGCGCCGGTGGTGCCGATCACCGAGGCCAGCATCGCCCCGACGAGCAGCAGCCCGGCATTGACCAGCGGCGTGCCATGGATGTTGCCGGCGACAAGGATGCCGCCCGAAATGGTGTAGAGCGCGAACAGCAGGATAATGAACGACATGTATTCGGTGAGCAGCGTGTGCAGCACCGCGTCGCTCGCCAAGGACATGCCGAAAGCGATCGCCAACGGCACCACTGCCAGTGCTGCCCAGCCGGCTGCGATCTTGCCGTAGTGATGCTCCCAGACATGATGGAACAGCAGCGGTCCGGTGGCGATCGAGAGCAGCAGGCCGGCGAAAGGCAGCGCCCACCACAGCGACATGGCAGCTTCGGGCAGGCCGCGGGCCTCGGCCGCGAAGGCCATTTGCGGAGACACAGCGGAAGCGAGTACACCTGCCGCCAAAGCCTTCCCCAACTGTGTGCAGCCCCCTCGATGCCTCACGATCCAGTCACTCCGAGATCGGGTCTTCGAGCCTCACCCCGGCATCGAGCATCCTCTTCAGCATCGCCTCGACCGAACCGTTGAGATCGATGCCGCGGCAGGCGTCGAGGCGAACCGTCGTCTTGAAGCCTTGCTTGACCGCGTCGAGGGCCGAGAAGGCGACGCAGAAGTCGGTCGCCAGGCCAACCAGGGTCACGGTGCCGATGCCGCGCTCCTTGAGGTAGCCGGCGAGCCCGGTCGGCGTCTTGTGGTCGTTCTCGAAGAAGGCGGAGTAGCTGTCGATATCAGGGCGAAATCCCTTGCGGATTACCAGCTCGGCCTTGGTCCAGGCGAGCCCCGAGTGAAAATCCGAGCCGAGGCTGCCCTGGATGCAATGGTCCGGCCACAGCGTCTGCGGCCCATAGGGCATCTCGATCGCGCTAAAGGGCTGCGCCCCCGGATGGCTGGAGGCAAAGCTCGAATGTCCGGCCGGGTGCCAGTCCTGCGTCAGCACGACATGCTCGGCATGCCGAATCAGATCGTTGACCAGCGGCACGATTTCGTCGCCGCCGGCAACCGCCAGTGCGCCGCCGGGGCAGAAGTCGTTTTGCAGGTCGATGACAACAAGCGCTTCGTCGGCCATGGCGCCTCTCCTCTTCTAGTCTCGAACGGGGGATCGAGTGAAATACGCCGCTGATGCGACCGGATGCTGAAACTTGACCGGATGGCCGCCTGCGTCAACCTCTGCAAGCGTAAGAAATGCTTGGCGGCCGGGTTCCCTTAAACTCCGGCTTTGACAATTTCCGCCAGCTTGATATCATTTGCATACGAATGAATTTGGCCTGATCAGACATTGGCGGGGTTCGGGAAGACCCCACCTTTTGAAGGTCCCAATGGGAAGGCCTATTTTTTTGGAAGGCAAAGCGTGATCCGTTACGCGAAACCCGCCACGCTCGACGAGGCGCTCGCACTGCTGGGCGAGGGCGCCTGGCGCGTGCTTGCCGGCGGCACCGATTTCTATCCGGCGCAGGGCGCCAAACCGTTCCGCGACAATGTTCTCGATATTAACGGCCTGGTCTCGCTGCGCGGCATTGCCGAGACCGAAACCCATTGGGTTTTGGGCGCCCGCACCACCTGGACCGACCTTGTCCGCCATCCATTGCCGGCGGCTTTCGATGCGCTGAAGCAGGCCGCGCGCGAAGTGGGCTCCCTGCAGATCCAGAATGTCGCCTCGATCGCCGGCAATCTCTGCAATGCTTCGCCTGCCGCCGATGGCGTTCCGGGACTGCTGGTGCTGGACGCCGAGGTCGAGCTGCGCTCTGCAGCCGCGACGCGTCATCTGCCGCTGCAGGAGTTCATTCTCGGCAACCGCCGCACCGCTTTGCTGCCGGGCGAACTGGTCACCGCCATCCGCATCACGAAGCGGGCCTCTGCCGGCACGTCGGCCTTCGTCAAGCTCGGTGCGCGGCGCTACCTCGTCATCTCCATCGCCATGGTGGCGGCGCGCCTCGTTGCCGAGAGTGGCATAGTCATGGAAGCCGCTGTCGCGGTCGGGTCCTGCTCGGCCGTCGCCAGGCGGCTCGCCGCTGTCGAAGCCGTGCTGGTGGGCAAGCCTGTCGGCCCGGCACTCGCCGATGCTCTCCTGTCCGCGCCGATGGCCGAGCTCTCGCCGATTGCCGACGTGCGCGGCAGCGCCGAATACCGGCTCGACGCAGCGCGCGAGCTTGTCGCTCGCGCCGTGCTGGGGGCCTGCGGGCTGACGAACGACAACAGCATGGTGGCGGCATGAGCCACTCTGAGATGATTGAAGCCCTGCCCGACCTCGTGCCGGGCCTCGGCATCGAGCGCGCCGAGATCGCCTTCGCCGTCAATGGCGCCGCCGTCTCGGTCAATGTGCCGCCGCTGCGCCGGCTGTCGCAGGTTTTGCGCGACGAATTGCAGCTGACGGGCACCAAGGTTGGCTGCGATGCCGGCGATTGCGGCGCCTGCACAGTGCTGGTCGACGGCGACGCCGTCTGCGCCTGCCTGATGCCGGCGGCCTCCGCAGCCGGGACGTCCGTAACGACCGTCGAAGGCCTCGCCGATCGCCGGCTGTCGGCGCTGCAGGCGTCTTTCCTGGCGCATGGCGCCGCGCAATGCGGCATCTGCACGCCGGCGCTGCTGGTCGCGGCAACGGCGCTGCTGGATGGCACGCCGAATCCGACCGAGACCGAGGTGCAGGATGCGCTGGGCGGCATCCTCTGCCGTTGCACCGGCTACAGAAAGATCATCGCGGCAGTGATGGATGTGGGACGGTTCGAGACGTCGACCGACGGCGCTGCCCCTCATCCGCCTGCCGGCACCCTCACCCCGTATAGTGACGGGGAGAAGGGAAGTGCTCCAGCGCCGACGCTCCCCGCTCCCCGTTCTTCACGGGGAGAGGGTAAGGGTGAGGGGCAGCGCCAACGTCATTCGTTGGAATTCAACTTTGAACGTAGAATGCCAACCACAGGGAATGCTGTAGGCGCCTCCCCGGTCCGGCTCGACGGCGTGCCAAAAGTCACCGGCGCTGAAAAATTCGGCGGCGATGCCTTTCCCGCCGATGCGCTGGCTGTGCTGGTGGTCCGCTCGCCGCATTATCATGCCGGCTTCGCCTTCGGCGACCTGGAGGGCTGGGTGAAGTCGCATCCCGGCATCGCCGGCGTCTTCACCGCCGCCGACATCCCGGGAAAAAACTGTTTCGGCGTCATCGGTCCGTTTGCCGACCAGCCGGCGCTGGCCGAAGGCTTTGCGCGGCTGCGCGGCGAGGCAGTGGCGCTGGTCGCCGGCGAGCGCGAGGCCATGCTCGATCTCGACCTCCAGGATTTCCCGGTCCGCTGGACCGAGCTGCCGCATTTTCTGCAGCCCGGCGACGCGCAGGCAGAAGGGGCTGCGCTCATCCACGCGAACCGCCCGGCCAATTTGTTGACCAAGGGCTTTGTCGAGCGCGGCGACCCCGAGGCGGCGCTTGGCGAGGCTGCTTACACGGTGTCCGGTGCCATCGACACCTCCTATGTCGAGCACGCCTATATCGAGCCGGAAGCCGGCCATGCCTACATGGACGGCGACACGCTGGTCGTCGTCGCCTGCACCCAGGCCCCCTATATGGACCGTGACGAAACGGCAAAGGTGCTCGGTCTTGCCGTCGACAAGGTGCGCATCGTGCCGACCGCGACCGGCGGCGGCTTCGGCTCGAAGCTCGACGTGTCGCTGCAGCCGCTCATCGGCCTTGTGGCACTGAAAACCGGCCGGCCGGCGGCGCTTGCCTACACCCGCACCGAATCGATGATGTCGACCACCAAGCGCCACCCCGCCGAGATGAAGGCGACCATCGGCGTAGATGCCGAGGGCCATGTCACCGGCATGGTCTTCACAGGCGATTTCAACACCGGCGCCTATGCCAGCTGGGGCCCGACCGTCGCCAACCGCGTGCCGGTGCATGCCTCCGGTCCCTATGCGACGCCGAACTACCGCGCCGAAGGCCGCGCCATCCACACCCACGGGCCGATTTCCGGCGCCTTCCGTGGCTTCGGCGTGCCGCAGGCGACGATCATGCAGGAGACGCTCTATGATGAGCTCGCCGGCAAGCTTGGCATGGACCGGCTCGATTTTCGGCTGAAGAACTGCCTTCGGAACGGATCCGAAACGGTTACCGGACAGCGACTGGAGTCGGGCGTCGGCATATTCGAGTGCCTCGACTCCTTGCGGCCGCATTGGGCTCGCGCGACGGCCGACGCAGATACATTCAACAATGCCAATATCAGCAAAAAGCGCGGCGTCGGCATCGCGTCCTGCTGGTATGGCTGCGGCAACACCTCGCTGCCCAATCCGTCGACCATAAGGGTCGGTATCTCGCCAGAGGGGGAGGTCATCCTGCATCAGGGCGCCGTCGATATCGGCCAGGGCTCCAACACCGTCATTGCCCAGATCTGCGCCGACGCACTTGGCCTGCCGCTGGAAAAATTCAAGCTGAGAAGCGCCGACACCGCGATCAGCCCGGACGCCGGCAAAACATCGGCCTCGCGCCAGACTTTTGTCACCGGCAAGGCGGCCGAAAAAGCCGGCCGCGCCTTGCGCGAAAAGATCCTGCGCTTTGCCAATGTCTCGGAGAACGCGGCCCTGCAATTGGACGGCCCGGCGATCGTCATTCGTGAGGGCGAAGCCACTCGGCGTATCGATCTCGCCGCGCTCGATGTCGATGCGGACAGTTTCGTCTTTCGCGCCGAGGAGACCTACGATCCGCCGACGCTGCCGCTCGATGCCAAGGGCCAGGGCAAGCCTTACGCCGTCTACGGCTATGGCGCGCAGATCGCCGAACTCGAGGTCGACCTCAAGCTCGGCACGGTGAAGCTCTTGAAAATCACCGCCGCGCACGATGTCGGCAAGGCTATCAACCCGCTGCTGGTCGAAGGCCAGATCGAAGGCGGCATCGCGCAAGGCATCGGCATGGCGCTGATGGAGGAATACATCCCCGGTCGCACCGAGAATTTGCACGACTATCTCATCCCGACCATCGGCGATGTGCCTGAGATCGAGCACATATTGATCGAGGTTCCCGATCCGGAGGGACCGTTCGGCGCCAAGGGCCTGGGCGAGCATGTGCTGATCCCGACCGCACCCGCCATCCTCAACGCCATACGCCACGCCACCGGCGTTCTCATCACCAAGGTTCCGGCGACGCCGACGCGCATCCGCGCCACCATCCGCGAAAAAGATGGCATCCGCGACAAGGAGGCACGCCGATGAGCGAGCTTGCCGAACGCTTCGAAACCCACGATCCGGGTGAAAAGCTGGTGGCGGAGAAGATCCGCTGCGATGCCTGTCCGGTGATGTGCTACATCGCCGATGGCCGCACCGGCGCCTGCGACCGCTACGGCAATGTCGGTGGCCGCATCGTGCGTATGGACCCGCTGACCATCCTCGACCATGCGGCAGAGAGCGGCGCCGCGGTCGTGCCTTTCACTGCCGAGGGCGAGCAATGGGACGGCGAACTGGTCAACACCGGCCGCCGCTTCGTCACTGCGATCGGCGCCGGCACCACCTATCCCGACTACAAGCCGGCCCCCTTCATCGTCAGCCAGGAGGTCGAGGGCGTCGATCTGGTGACCGTGGTCACCGAAGGCATTTTTTCGTACTGCGGCGTCAAGGTGAAGATCGACACCGACCGCCATCTCGGTCCCGAAACGGCAATCGTGCGCGCGCAAGGCGAGCCGATCGGCCACGTCACGACAGGCGAATACGGTTCGCAGATGCTGTCGCTGGGCGGCGTGCATCATCTGACCGGCGGCTCCAAGGCGGAAGGCCGCGCAACCTGTGACGCGATGCTCAGTCTGTGCAACCGCAAGCCTGTCGAACTGACCATCGACGGTGGCGCCACCATCATCGTCGAAGCCGGCAAACCACCTGTCATCGACGGCAAGCAGGAACATCGCATGCGCGTCGGTTGCGGCTCGGCCACCATCGGCATGTTCGCCACGCAATGGCGCGGCCTGGTCGACGAAGTGGTGGTGGTCGATGACCACATCACCGGCGTCGTGTCGGAGCATCAAGCCGGCAAGGTGCTGGGCTGGCAGGATACGGGGATAAAAATCATCGGCCGCCGTTCGACGCCGGGCCGCTACTTCAAGGTCTCCGAGCCCGGCCTCGGCTGGGGCGGCACAAGCATTTCCGACCCGCTGTCGATCCTCGGCGAATGGAATTCCAAGAAGGGCGCGCGTCCTGGCCTGTCGCTGTTGATGGTGTCGACCACTGGCGAGCAGTTCGCCTATTACGAACTCGACGACGAACTGAAGCCTGTGGAAAAACCGTTCCCGGACCGGTTGCAAAAATCGGTCGGCCTGATCGAGGACAATTGCGAACCGGCGCTCTGCACCGTGCTGTTCATCGGCGGCGCCGGCGGGTCGCTGCGCGCCGGCGTCACCGAAAACCCGGTCAATCTCACCCGCTCGGTGCAGGGCTTGAATACCTATGTCACCGTTGGCGGCGCGCCGGTCTATGTCTGGCCGGGCGGCGGCATCACGCTGATGGTCGACGTCATGCGCGTGCCGGAAGGCGCCTTCGGCTATGTGCCGACGCCGGCGCTGGTGGCGCCGATCGAATTCACGCTACGCCGCGACGACTATGTCCGGCTGGGCGGCTACGAGGCCGAGATACGCAGCGTCGAGGATATCGTTGCCAAAGGCGGCGAATATCTCAACCCGCGCCGCGGCTCAGGCGCCGAGGCCCACAATCCATGGCCGCCGCTGGCGCAGTTGCGCCGCGTCGGCTCGAACGGGGCCTCTTGATGCAAGGCCCGCAAGTCCACTGGCTGCAGGACGGCAAGCGGCTGCACCTCAACCACGGGCCGATCGACCTGATCGTCGAGGCCTTTGGTGAGGCGGCTGAGTGTCGTGCCGCCTACGATCAGGCGATCGAGCGCTTCCAGACGATCCTGATCGAGTTGGTCGAGGAGCTTCCCGAATTGCGGCTGCCGGCATTTTTCCTGGCGCCGCGCACCTTCGCCGGCCCGACCGCGCGGCGCATGGAAGCAGCCGTCATGCCGTTGGCGGAATGCTTCATCACGCCGATGGCCGCCGTCGCGGGATCGGTAGCCGACGAAATGCTCTCGGCATTGCTTGCCGGTCGCAAGCTCGACCGGGCCTATGTCAACAATGGCGGCGACAGCGCCCTCCATATCGGCAAGGGCCAGTCGATGAACCTGGCGATCGCCGGCACCGGCAACGGCATGGCCGACCGCCTCACCATTCGCTCGGCGGACGGCGTGCGCGGCGTCGCCACCAGCGGCTGGCGCGGCCGTTCGTTCTCGCTTGGCATTGCCGACGCCGTCACCGTGCTGGCCCGCACCGGCGCCGAGGCCGATGCGGCGGCGACGCTCATTGCCAACGCCGTCGACCTGCCCGGCAATCCCGCCATCAAGCGCATTCCCGCGCACGACTTGGCGCCCGACAGCGATCTCGGCGCGCGGCTGGTGACACAAGCCGTCGGCATGCTCGCGCGTGGCGATGTGGAGCGGGCGCTGGACAATGGCCTTGCCGTCGCCGAAGATTTTCGCCGGCGCGGCCTGATTGCCGCATCGGCGCTGTTTCTAGGCGGGGAAGCGCGGATCAGTGGTTCCATGGCGCTTGCCGCGCCCAACAAAAATCCAGGGAAGGAAGTTGCCCATGCCTGAGTTTCCGATCCGCAAGATTGCGGTTCTGACCGAAGAGATTTTTCACGATGGCGGCCCGGCCGCAGCTGTGCCGCGCCGCCGCGCGGCGGCCGTGGCGCTGGTGAAGAACCCGTTCGCCGGCCGCTACGTCGAAGAATTGCAGAGCGCCATGGACGATCTGAAGCCGCTTGGCCTGCTGCTCACCGACAAGCTCATTGCCGCATTGGGCGGCGACATCAAGCAGATCGACGCCTACGGCAAGGGCACCATTGTCGGTTCGTCAGGGGAGCTGGAGCACGGCGCGCTCTGGCATGTGCCGGGCGGTTATGCCATGCGCGAGCGGCTGGGCGACGCCAAGGCGATCGTGCCGTCGGCAACCAAGGTCGGGGCGTTCGGCTCGCGGCTCGACGTGCCGCTCGGCCACACCAACGCTGCCTATGTCCGCAGCCATTTCGACGCCATGGAGGTCGGCCTCAGCGACGGGCCGCGTGCCGACGAAATCCTGTTTTGCCTCGCCATGAGCTGCGGCCCGCGCGTGCACGACCGCATGGGCGGCCTGGCTGCAGGCGACATCAAGGCCTGGGATGGCTTGCGATGAGCGGCGGTGACAATCTTCTCAAGCTGGTCGAGGCCGAAGAGCCCGACGAACATGATTACCGCCTGCAGGAGCAGGTCGGCTTCATCCTGCGCAAGGCGCATCAGCGCCATGTCTCGATCTTTGCCGCCCAGATCAGCGACCTGACGCCGCCGCAATTCGCCGCACTCGCCAAGCTGCACGATGTCGGCGAGACCTCGCAGAACCAGTTGGGAACGCTGATCGCCATGGATGCGGCGACCGTCAAGGGCGTGATCGATCGGCTGAAGGCGCGTGGCCTGGTCGACCTGACCAAGCATGAGGTCGACAAAAGGCGCCTGCTGGTCAGTCTCACGCCAGAGGGACGCGAGGCGATCGAACGGCTGATCCCGTTGGCCCGCGCCATCACCCAGGAGACACTGGCGCCGCTGACGGCCAAGGAAGCGGCCACGTTTATGCGGCTGCTAGCGAAGTTAGCCTGATTTAGGCCCGCAGCCGAGCGCCTTCAGGATCGAAGAATGGCATCGGCGCCACCACCGCGCGGGTCGGCTTGCCGTCAATGTCGATGCTGAGTTCGGTCCCGATGGCGGTGAACGGCAGCCGCAAATGCGCCGTCGCCAGAACTTTGCCTAAGGAATAGCCGTGATCGCTGTAGGTGACGACGCCGGCATCCTCGCCGTCGGCGAAAACCCTGGCATCCGTCGCGGCCGGCTTGTCACCGTCGAGAATCAGCCCGGTCCAGCGTTCGTCGAGCCCCTTGTCGCGAATTGTGAGCAATGCCTCGCGGCCGATGAACTCGCCCTTGTCGAACTTGATCCAGCGATCGAGCCCGACATGGAAGGGCGTACGGCTCTCGTCAATGTCGATGCCATGCGCCGGATAGGCCTTTTCCAGCCCGAGCGTGAACATGGCCAGCACGCCGTATGGCTTCAGGCCGAAATCGCTACCGGTCCGCATCAGCGCGTCCCAGACGGAAGTGGCCTCGTCCGCCGGCACGAACAGTTCGAAGCCGAGCTCGCCGGTCACCCCGGTGCGTGAGATCATGACTTTGGTCTCGCCGACGCGCCCTGAAGTGAACGCCCAGCGTTTCAACTCATCGAGATCGGCATCCGAAACCAGTGCTTTCAGCAGCTCGCGTGAACGCGGCCCCTGTATCGTCGGAAAGGCGACGGCCGCGGTGATGTCGGTGACATAGGCCTTTCGCGCTTCAGCATGATGCTGCAGCCAGGGCAGCATCTTCAGTCGGTTGACCGAGCCGGTCACCATCATGAAATGCTCTGATGCCAGCCGAAACACGGTGAGGTCGTCCATGATGCCGCCATCGTCGCGGCAGACGGTGGAATAGCGCACCTGGCCGGGCTTCATCGCGGCGGCATCGTTGACGATGACGTGGTTGACCAGCGCCTCGGCTTCCGGCCCCTTGATGTCCATCTTGCCCATGGTGCTGAGATCCTGCACGCCGACATTTTTGCGCGTGTTCAGGTGCTCGTCGGCGATGCCGGAATAAGTTTTGGCCGAGACGAACTCGCCGCCGACCCGGCCCATCGTCGCGCCCAGGCCGACGATGCTGTTGTAGAAAGGGGAGCGCCGCTCAACCACGAAACTTCTCCGTCCTGCATGAAAAACGGCAGCGCCAGACAGCGCTGCCGAGAGTATTTGTCGTCGGTCTCAGCTGCCGTATACGTCGAACGAAAAGTATTTATCGTTGATTTCCTTGTACTTGCCGTTGGCGCGCAGCGCGTCGATGGCGGCACTGAACTTGTCGGCCAATTCCTTGTTGCCCTTCTGCAGCGCGATGCCGACGCCGGGGCCGTGAATGGCCGGATCGGCGGTCAACGTGCCGAGCAATTTGCAGCAGGCGCCGTCGGGCTTCTTCAGCCATTCGGTCAGGATGATCGAGCCGTCCATCATCGCGTCGAGCCGGCCATTGGCCATGTCGGTGCGGGCGTCGTCGCCGGTCGGATACGCTTTCACGGTCGAGCCGGAGTATTTCTGCTCGGCGAAATTCTGGTGGATGGTTGCGCTCTGCACGCCCAGCACCTTGCCCTTCAGATCGTCCGGCGATGTGCCGGCGATGGTCGAATCCTTCGGCACGGCGATGGCCGGCGGCGTCTGGTAATATTTGTGGGTGAACTCGACCTTCTCGGCCCGTTCCGGCGTGATGGTGATGTTGATGATGGCGTCGAACTTGCCGGCCTGCAGCGCCGGAATGGAACCATCGAAATCCTGTACGGAGAATTCGCACTCGGCCTTCATCTCGGCACACAGCGCCTTGCCGAGGTCGATGTCGAAGCCGCCCAGCGTGCCGTCCGAATTGGCATAGTTGAAGGGCGGATAGGCGCCCTCGGTGCCGATCCTGAGTTTCTCGGCGGAGGCAGCACCGGTCCCAAGCAGCAGGGCGGCGGAAGCGGCAAGCACGAAACGACCGAAAAGACGCATGTTCCTGATCTCCGTTGACTAAGCAATTCCAGGGAAGGTGTTGGCGGTTTCCCGTCCGGAATTGCGCGAAAACAAGGATAGAAGTCTATGGTGTTTTGCAGGCCCCACGGAGACGGAAACGACATGCTCTGCGGCGATCACGGCGCGGCAAGCCGTCCTTCCCCAGGAATCTTACTGTGATCTAAATTACAGACCGATCATGGACATGGGCGCATGCTCAGCCGGACATAGGCGGTCATGGGAGGGACCTGGGGATGGACCAGCAGGAATTCGTGCAGGAAGCCGCGCAACGGCGCATCGACGACGACATCGCCAAGCGCATCAGGGTTCACCAAGCCAACATCGAGCGGCTCGAAACCGCAAGGGAAAGCGCCGGCAATCTCGAGGCGGCCGTCGCCAACCGGCCGCTGGTGATGCTGGCGCAGGGCGATTCCTGGTTCGACTATCCGCTCACCGGTAACGGCTTTCCGTTCGTCGACACCGACGTGATCGCGCAGCTGCGACGCATCGGCTCGATGCCGCCGACCATCCTCAACCTTGCCCATCATGGCGATGCGGCGACCGACGAGATGTCGCTGCCCAAGCAGCAGCGCATGATCGCCGCCCTGCGCAACAAGGCCAACTGGCTGGACGGCAAGCCCGATGCCATCCTGTTCTCTGCCGGTGGCAACGACATTGCCGGCGACCAGTTCTGCATCTTCCTCGACTTCAATGATGGCCACGCCCCCGGGCTGAACAAGAACCGCTTCACCAAGGCGCTCGGCATGGTCGAGGCCTGCTATCTCGATTTGTTCGCGCTGCGCGACCGCGTCGCGCCAGGCGTGCCGATCTTTGGCCATTGCTATGATTTTCCGATCCCGAACGGAGCGCATCCGTCCTGTGTCGGCCCGTGGCTGAAACCGTCGCTCGATTTCTGCAACTGGACGGTCGCCAAGGGCACGGTCATCGTTCACGACGCGCTGGCGGCGTTCCGCGATGTGGTGAAGCGCCTGGCCGACGATCCCAACAACAATTTCCATCTGGTCGACACGCAGGGAACGTTGAAGGTGGCCGACTGGGCCAACGAACTGCATCCCGATCCCGCCGGCTTCAAGAAGATCGCGCAAAAATTCGCCGATGCGCTGAAGGCCAAGCTGCAGACCTGACGCGGCTCGGGCCTGTCGGCTGTCAGGTTCCGAACAGCTCTTTGGCTTGTTCAACGGTGTAGTAACCAAGCCTGATGTCTTCGGCGACCAGTTTCGGGTCGCGCTCACGCGGATCACCATAGCCGCCGCCCCCGGGCGTGCCGACCCTCACGCGGTCGCCGGCCTTGAGCGCGATGTCCTGCTCCTTGGACAGATGCGGCGGCACATGTGCCTCGCCGTCGCGGAACACGGTCACCGTGTTCACCGCGCCGTCCTTGCCGCCGAGCGCGCCTTGCGGGCCGAAACGGCCATGGTCCATGACGAAGGACGCACGCGCCTCTCCTCGCAATATCTCGACCTCATAGGCGAGGCCAAAACCGCCGCGCTGCTTGCCGGCGCCGCCCGAGCCTTCGCGCAAGGCATAGTGGCGGTAGAGAACCGGAAAGGCCTGCTCCATGATCTCGACCGGCGGCGATTTCGAAATGCCGATGGTCGAGCAGCCATTGGTCAGGCCGTCATGGCCGGAATTGCCGCCATAGCCGCCGCCGGAGATCTGATACATCACATAGTCGCGGCCGCGGGCCGGATCGTTGCCGCCGAGCGCGAAATTGCCGCTGGAGCCGGCGGGCGCGGCCGTCACCTTTTCCGGCAGCGCCTGCACCATCGCCGCGAACACCGCCTCGGCGATGCGCTGCGAGACTTCAGCCGCACAGCCGGAGACGGGACGCGGGTATTTGGCGTCGAGGAACGTGCCTTCCGGCCGCTTGACGATCAGCGGCTCGAAAGCGCCAGCGCTGATCGGCACATCAGGGAAAATATGGCGCATGGCGAGATAGACCGACGACAAAGTCGTCGCCAGCACGCTGTTCATGGGCCCCGCGCATGGTTTTGACGAACCTGTGAAGTCGAAGGTCAGCGTGTCGCCCTGCTTGTCGACGGCGAGCGCGATGGTCAGCGGCTCGTTGACCACGCCGTCCGAGTCGACAAAGGCCTTCGAACTGTATGTGCCATCGGGAATGGCGGAGATGTTGGCGCGCATCTGCTCGGCGGCGCGGCGACGCAGTTCGGCGATCGCCTCGACAACAGTTTCGTTGCCGTAACGATCGAGGATTCCATTGAGCCGGTCCTGACCGATCAGCAGTGCCGCGGCCTGCGCCCTTATATCGCCGATGCGCTGGTCGGCGACCCGGATGTTGGAGCAGATGATGGCGTAGATTTCCGTGTCCAGCACGCCCTTCTTGAACAGCTTGACCGGCGGCAGCCGCAGGCCTTCCTGCTCGACGGCTGTGGCGGAAGCGGAGAAGCCGCCCGGCACCGAGCCACCGATATCGGGCCAGTGGCCGGTATTCGATAGCCAGCAAAATATCTTGCCGTCGCGATAGACCGGCATGGCGAAGCGCACATCCATCAGATGCGTGCCGCCGAGATAGGGATCGTTGACGATATAGATGTCGCCCGGCTCAGGTGGCAGGCAGCGGCCGGCGGCGATCATCTCGATCACCGTCCTGGTCGAATACTGCATGACGCCGACGAACACCGGCAGGCCCTGGCTGCCTTGTGCGATCAGCGAGCCGTCGACGGCCGAGTAGATGCCGTCGGAGCGGTCATTGGCTTCGGCGATGACAGGCGAGAAGGCCGCGCGGGAGAAAGTGAGATCCATCTCGTCGCAGACCTGCTGGAGGGCAGCCTGCAGGACCGAAAGCGTGATGGCGTCGAGCTTTTGCATCTCAGGCCTCGCCGATATCGATGATGATGTTGCCGTCGGCGTCCGATCTTGCGCGGTCGCCGGGTTCGAGCACGGTGGTGGCGTCCATCTGTTCGAGGATCGCCGGCCCTTCGATGACGGCATCGGGCGGCAGCTTTTCGCGTGCGTATATCGGCGTATCGTGCCAGCGTCCTGCGTACCAGACAGGCCTTGTTTCGCGCAGCGCCTCGTCTAGCGTCTTTGTACGTCCGGCCGGGTCGATCAGCCGTGACAGGTCGATCGCCGGCCGCACGCCCGTCACCGACGTGTTGAGGTTGACCAGATTGGCGCGGATCTCCGGCAGCTCGACCTTGAAGCGGGCGAAATAGGCTTTTTCGAACAGCGCCTGCAACTCCTGCCTTGTCACCGATGAAGACGGCAACGGCACGTTGATGATATGGGTCTGGCCGACGAACTGCATGTCGGCGGAATGGGTGACGCGGATCGTTTCCGGCTTCACCGCTTCCTTGCCGATCAGTTCCTCGCCTTCCCCGCGGTGACGTTCCAGCACCTCGCGAAGCCTGGCTTCATCGAGCACGGCGACCGGCTGGTTGATGGTGTTGACGAAGTCATGACGCAGATCGGCGACGACGCAGCCGAGCGCGTTGGTGATGCCCGGACGGGCCGGCACCAGCACGCGGGGCAGGCCGAGTTCGCGCGCCAGGGCGGAGGCATGCAACGGCCCGGCGCCGCCGAAGGCGAACAGCGCGAAATCGCGCGGATCATGGCCGCGCGACACCGAGACCATGCGGATGGCGCCGGCCATCTTCATGTTGCCCAGGCGCAGCACCGCGCCCGCCGCTTCGACGCCGGAGAGGCCGGTGGCCTTGCCTATTCTGTCTTCGAAAATGCCGGTGACCCGCTCGACGGTGACCGGATTTTCGACCGCCAGCAGCTTTTTCGGCGCCAGCCGGCCCAGCACCAGATTGGCGTCGGTGATGGTCGGCTCGGCTCCACCACGACCGTAGCAGATCGGGCCGGGATTGGCGCCAGCACTTTCCGGGCCGATCTGGATCAGGCCGGCCGCATCGACGCGGGCGATCGAGCCGCCGCCGGCACCGACCGTATGCACCGCCACCATCGGCACGTGGATCGGCATCGCATATTCGATCTCGATCTCGTTGGAGACCGCCGGCTCGGCGTTGCGGATCAGCGCCACATCGGTCGAGGTGCCGCCCATGTCGTAGGTGACCAGGTTTTCAAAGCCGGCGCGCTTGCCCGTATAGGCGGCGGCGATGACGCCGGAGGCCGGGCCGGACATCACGGTCTTGGCCGACTCGCGCGTGACGAAACGGGCCGAGATCATGCCGCCATTGCCGTTCATGATCAGGAAGTCGCGGGCATAGCCCTTGGCGGCCAATTCCTTGCGCAGCCGCTCGACATAACGCTCGAGGATCGGCTGCACCGAGGCGTTGACCGCGGCGGTAACGCCGCGCTCGAATTCGCGGGCTTCCGACAGCAGCGCATGGCCAGTCGTGATGTAGCCGTTCGGCCAAAGCTCGGCGGCGATTTCGGCCGCGCGCCGCTCATGTCCAGGATTGGCGTAGGAATGCAGGAAATGGATGACGAGGGACTCGCAGCCGGCCCCGATCAGCGTCTTCACGGCGTCCCGCAGCGCGGCCGCGTCAAGCGGGGGGCGCACCGCGCCCGACGCCTCGACGCGCTCCGACACTTCGAGCCGGAGATCGCGCGGGATGATCGGAACGAAGCTTCCGGTCATACCGTAGGGCTGCGGCCGTGTGCGACGGCCAAGCTCGATCACGTCGCGAAAACCGCGCGTGGTGATCATGCCGGTTTTCGCCAGCCTGCGTTCCAGCACCGCATTGGTGGTGGTGGTCGTGCCATGCACGATGAGGTCGATGCCGTCTATGGCAAAGCCTGTGGCACCCAGCGCTGAAACCACGCCGAACGCCTGATTGTCGACCGTCGTCGGCGTCTTGGCGATATGCACCTTTCCGCCGTCATTTCCGTCGATCAAAATGAGGTCTGTGAAGGTTCCGCCAACATCGATGCCGGCAACGACGTGACCCAGGGAATCCGGTTGTTGCACCGAAAAATTCTCTTTCATTGTCGAAATCCGAAATGGCGGAACTACGAATATGCCGCAGTTTGGAAAGCTGTTTTAGCGTGGTATCTTGACACAAATATCGTTTGTATACTAATAAATTTTGGACACAAGAGCTCACTGCTTTGGAGTGTGTGAACGGCTCGCCGGGACCTGAATGGTCTGGGCGCGCAGGAAACGGTTTGGCGCCCGCACAGGCGTGGGCAAGACAGAGTTGGATTTGATGAACACCACATCCGCACTCAACACAGCCGGCGCCCGTCCGCTGCAGTTTCCGATTCCGGCCAATGTCTATGCCGAAACCGTCGTCTCGGTGAAGCATTACACCGACCGCCTGTTCTCGTTCCGCATCACCCGTCCGCAGTCGCTGCGCTTCCGCTCCGGCGAGTTCGTCATGATCGGGCTGCCCAATGCCGAAAAGCCGGTGTACCGCGCCTATTCGGTCGCCAGCCCGGCGTGGGACGAGGAGCTGGAATTCTTCTCGATCAAGGTGCCGGATGGTCCGCTGACCTCCGAACTGCAGAAGATCCGGGTCGGCGACACCGTCATCATGCGCCAGAAGTCGACCGGCACGCTGGTCGTCGACGCGCTGACCCCGGCAAAGCGCCTGTTCATGATCTCGACCGGCACCGGCATTGCGCCCTTCGCCAGCCTGCTGCGCGACCCCGATACCTACGAAAAGTTCGAGCAGGTCGTCCTGACCCACACCTGCCGCGACAATGCCGAACTGACCTATGGCCAGGAGCTGGTGGCGGCGCTCGAAAACGATCCGCTGATCGGTGAGCTGACCGGCGGCCGCGTCACCCTCTACAATTCGACGACCCGCGAAGAGTCGGCGCGCATGGGCCGCATCACCGCGCTGATCGGCTCCGGCAAATTCTACGACGACCTCGGCATCGAGAAGCTCAATCCGGAGACGGATCGCATAATGATCTGCGGCTCGATGCATATGCTGAAGGACGTCAAGGAAATGGCCGAAAGCCTCGGCTTCCATGAGGGCTCGCTCAGCCATCCCTCGACCTTCGTCGTCGAGCGCGCTTTCGTCGGCTGACATCAGCCGGCGCCTCGGCGCCACGTCTTGAATTGACGTTTTGACCATGTGGTCAAAATTCAGCTGCTTTTGCCGCCTTTTTCCGTTATGAGCCCTTGAAGGACTCGTGAAGCATCGATTCACGGGCTATCTTCGGTGTGTGTCGCCCAAGTCCGGGAGCAACGACACGCACCACGACGTAAAATGGTCGAGCGAAAGGGCAGGAGATGAGCAGCACAATCCGCGAAGCCAATCTCGGCGCGTCCAAGGTCACGCCGCTGCCGGCACGTGCGGCCGCCAACACGCCCGTGCCGCAAAGCCACGGTATTGCCCGCAACACCGGCATGCGGCTCGATCTCGGCTTCATGGAATCGGTGCGCTCGGTCAACCGCTCGGCGCTGGAACGCAGGGTCGCCAGCCTCACAAAGCGGCGCTCGATCAAGGCTGACAACCAGGCCGCCTGGCTGCTGCGCGCGGTCTCCTGCATGGATTTGACGACTCTGAATTCCAACGACACCGAAGAGCGGGTGCGCCGCCTGTGCGCCAAGGCGATCAACCCGTTCCGTCGCGACATCGTCGAGGGGCTTGGCATCGAGGGCGAGAAAATCCGCCCGGCGGCGGTCTGCGTCTATCATCCCTTCGTCGCGACGGCTGTTGATGCCGTGCGCGGCATCGGCATCCATGTCGCCGCCGTCTCCACCGCTTTCCCGCACGGCCTTGCGCCGCTGTCGACCCGCCTGCAGGAGATCGAGGCTTCGGTGCGCGACGGCGCGGACGAGATCGATGTCGTCATCCCGCGCGGCTTGGTCTTCGGCGCCAAATGGCATGAGCTCTACAACGAGATCGTCTCGATGCGCGAAGCCTGCGGTGATGCGCATCTCAAGGTTATCCTCGGCACCGGCGACCTCGCCACGCTGCGAAATGTCATGCTGGCCTCGATGGTGGCGATGATGGCGGGCGCCGATTTCATCAAGACCTCGACCGGCAAGGAAAGCGTCAACGCCACGCTGCCCGTCGGCCTCGCCATGGTGCGCGCCATCCGAGCCTATTTCGAGGAGACCGGCTTTCTCATCGGCTTCAAGCCGGCCGGCGGCATCTCTACAGCCAAGGCTTCGCTCGACTGGCTGGTGCTGATGAAGGAGGAGCTCGGCCGGCCATGGCTGGAGCCAGACCTGTTCCGCTTCGGCGCCTCGAGCCTGCTCACCGACATCGAGCGCCAGCTCGAGCACCATCTGACCGGGCATTATTCGGCCAATCACCGCCACGCAATGGCGTGAGGCGGAGAAGGCCTTGAACGTCGAGTTCCTTCGCGCCTCCCTCTGTCCTGCCGGACATCTCCCCCGATTGGGGAGAGATTGGCTAACGTCGGCGATTTCGCCAATTGTCGACGTTTCAGAGCCGACAGGCGCGAAGGCTAATCTCCCTCCTTGTGGGGGAGATGTCCGGCAGGACAGAGGGGGGCGCCACAGAGCGCCTGCCAAGACGATTATCTGGAGCGCGTCATGAACATTCTCGAACGCTATCACGCCATGGAATACGGCCCGGCGCCGGAAGCCCGCACCGAGGCCGATGCCTGGCTTGCCGGACGCGATTTCGGCAAGGCGCTGTTCATCGATGGCGGCTGGAAGGCGGCCGCCAGCGGCAAGACTTTCGAGACCAGCGAACCCTCCTCCGGCAAGGTGCTGGCCAAGATCTCCGATGCCGGCGCCGCCGATATCGACGCAGCCGTTGCGGCAGCCACCAAGGCGTTGCCGAAATGGTCGGCGTCCTCCGGCTACCAGCGCGCCAAGGTGCTTTACGCCATCGGCCGCGCGATGCAGCGTCATCAGCGCCTGTTCGCAGTGCTTGAGTCAATCGACAACGGCAAGCCGATCCGCGAAAGCCGCGACATCGACGTGCCGCTGGCCATCCGCCATTTCATCCATCATGCCGGATGGGCGCAGGCGCTCGACATGGATTTCCCAGGCCACAAGGGCGTCGGTGTCGTCGGCCAGATCATCCCGTGGAATTTCCCGCTGCTGATGCTGGCCTGGAAGATTGCGCCGGCCCTCGCCGCCGGCTGCACGGTGGTGCTGAAGCCGGCCGAATTCACCCCGCTCACGGCCATCCTGTTCGCCGAGATCTGCGAGCGCGCCGGCGTGCCGAAGGGCGTCGTCAACATCGTCCAGGGCGGGCCGGAAGCGGGCGTCGCCATCGTCAACCATCCCGGCATCCAGAAGATCGCCTTCACCGGCTCTTCGGAGGTCGGCAAGATCATCAGGAAAGCCACGGCCGGATCGGGCAAGAAACTGTCTCTGGAGCTCGGCGGCAAGTCGGCCTTCATCGTCTTCGAGGACGCCGATCTCGACAGCGCCGTCGAAGGACTGGTCGACGGCATCTGGTTCAACCAGGGCCAGGTCTGCTGCGCCGGGTCACGGCTTCTGGTGCAGGAAGGCATTGCCGATGCCTTGATCGCCAAGGTCAAGGTCAGGATGAGCCGGCTTCGCGTCGGCAGCCCGCTCGACAAGAACACCGATATCGGACCGCTGGTCGACGCCACACAGCTCGACCGCGTCAAGGGTCTGGTCGCCGAAGGCGCCAGACAGGGCGCCGTCTGCTGGCAGCCCGACGCGGTGCTGCCGTCTTCCGGCTACTACCACCTGCCGACGCTCGCCACCGGTGTTTCGCCGGCAAATATATTGGCGCAGGAAGAGGTGTTCGGTCCGGTTCTGGCCACCATGACCTTCCGCAACACCGAGGAAGCGATCGAGCTTGCCAACAACACGCGCTATGGGCTGGCCGCCTCGGTGTGGAGCGAAAACATCAACCTCGCGCTGCATGTCGCGCCGCAATTGAAGGCCGGCGTCGTTTGGGTGAACGGCACCAACATGTTCGACGCCGCCTGCGGCTTCGGCGGCTATCGCGAAAGCGGCTTTGGCCGCGAGGGCGGGCGCGAGGGCATGTTCGAGTATCTCTCGGCAAAGCTGCCGCTTGGTCCCGTGATCAAGCCGACGGCGTCTTCGGCGCAGCCGGTCGAGCAATCGGATGGCGGCGCCATCGATCGTACCGCAAAGCTGTTCATCGGCGGCAAGCAGGTGCGGCCCGACGGCAATTATTCGCTGGCGATAGCCACTGCCAAGGGCAAGCTCGCCGGCGAAGTCGGTCTCGGCAGCCGCAAGGACATCCGCGACGCCGTTGCCGCCGCCCGCGCCTGCAAGGCGTGGCCGGAGGCGACCGCCTACAATCGTTCCCAGGTGCTCTATTATCTCGCCGAAAACCTGTCCGGCCGCACCGGCGAATTTACCGCACGCTTGACCGAACTGACCGGCGCCAACGCCAAGGCCGCGCGGGAGGAAGTGGAACAATCGATCGAGCGCCTGTTCCTCTATGCCGGCCTTGCCGACAAGTATGAGGGCAGGGTGCATCAGCCACCGGCCCGCGCCGTCACGCTCGCTTTGCACGAGCCGGTCGGCGTCCTCGGCATCGTCGCCCCGGACAGCGCGCCGCTGCTTGGCTTCATCTCCCTGACCGCACCTGCGCTTGCCATGGGCAATACCGTGGTGGCCGTGCCGTCGGAAAAATACCCGCTGCTCGCCACCGATCTCTACCAGGTGATCGAATATTCCGACGTTCCGGCCGGCGCCATCAACATCGTCACCGGCCGCACGGCGGAGCTTGCCGGCGTGCTGGCCAAGCATGACGATGTCGACGGGCTCTGGCTGTTTGCCGATGCCGACACTTGCTCCAAGGCGGAGGCCGATTCCGTCGGCAATCTCAAGCGCGTCTGGACCGGCAACGGCCGCAGCCTCGACTGGACGTCCGACGAGGCCGCCGGCGATGCCATGCTGCGCCGCGCCGTCGAAGTGAAGAACGTCTGGGTGCCATACGGCGACTAATGCCGCCTGAAGCGCGCTGTGCTTGAGTGAACCATGGCAGCGCGACTCGTTGCCCGGTTGTCATACATGTTGTTGCATCAGAGCAAGCGATGTGCATTACATCAGCCGTCGCGAAGGTGATCGCGTTCGGGCTTGACGCCCGGACGTGTGTTCTTTAACCAGAAAAAACATTTGTTATTTTGGACTGATGGATTGTGCAGGCCGCATAGTCGCGCCTGTCTGGCACAGGACGCCCTGGTCAGCCCGCATTAAATCGGGCCGGGAAGTGGCCAAAGAGGGCGAGGAGAAACGCATGGCGGATCTGGCAGGCAAGGTCGTTGTCGTCACGGCGGCGGCGCAAGGCATCGGCAGAGCGAGCGCATTGGCCTTCGCCAAGGCAGGTGCCGTCGTGCACGCCACCGACATCAACGAGGCGCTGCTGGCCGAACTCGCCAATACCTCCGGCATCAAGACCCGCAAGCTCGACGTTCTCAACGACGATGCGGTGGCATCCGGCTTCGCCGAAATCGGCCGCGTCGACGTGCTGTTCAACTGCGCCGGCTTCGTCCATTCGGGGTCCATCCTCGAGATGAAGGACGCCGATCTCGATTTCGCCTTCAACCTCAATGTCCGCGCCATGATCCGCACCATTCGGGCCGTACTGCCCGGCATGCTGGAGCGCGGCGATGGCTCGATCATCAACATGTCGTCCGTCGCCGGCGCCGGCAAGGGCGTGCCCAACCGCTTCGCCTATGGCGTCTCCAAGGCGGCCGTGATCGGTCTCACCAAGGCGGTTGCCGCGGACTATGTCGCCAAGGGCATTCGCTGCAACGCCATCTGCCCCGGCACCGTCGAGAGCCCGTCGCTGCAGGACCGCATGCATGCGCAGGGCGATTACGAGGCGGCCCGCGCAGCCTTCATTGCCCGCCAGCCGATGGGCCGTCTCGGCACGCCCGAGGAAATCGCCGACCTTGCCGTCTACCTCGCCGGCGCCACGTACACCTCAGGCCAGGCCTATAATATCGACGGCGGCTGGTCGATCTGAGCAATAGCCTCGATCCGCAGGTCCAGGCTCGAACAGTTCTAAAGTCCGGCTTGCCCTAGGTCGGGTCCGATAGCCAGAGTCCGCCCAGTCATCGCTTGGCGGAGCGAGTTTTGAAAACGGCCTTGGGCCGCAATTTGGAGAGCAAGATGAAACTGCTGCGCTATGGCGAGATAGGGAGCGAACGCCCCGGCCTGCTCGATGCGGATGGAACGATCCGCGATCTTTCGGGTCATGTCACCGACATTGCCGGCAAGGCGCTCGATCCGGCGTCGCTCGATGCGCTATCGAAGCTCGACCCGAAGTCGCTGCCGGCCGTACCCGGAAGCCCGAGGCTTGGCGCCTGCGTTGCCGGCACAGGAAAATTCATCTGCATTGGCTTGAACTATTCCGACCACGCCGCCGAAACCGGCGCCGCCGTGCCGCCGGAGCCGATCATCTTCATGAAGGCAAGCTCGGCCATTGTCGGTCCCGACGACGACGTGCTGATCCCGCGCGGTTCGGAAAAGACCGACTGGGAGGTTGAACTCGCCGTGGTCATCGGCAGAAAAGCCAAATATGTCAGCGAAGCCGAGGCGCTGGATTATGTCGCCGGCTATGCCGTTGCCCATGACGTGTCCGAGCGAGCCTTCCAGGCCGAGCGCCAGGGCCAGTGGACCAAGGGCAAGAGCTGCGACACGTTCGGTCCGACCGGGCCGTGGCTTGTCACCAAGGACGAGGTTGCCGATCCGCAGAACCTCAAAATGTGGCTGACGGTCAACGGCAAGACGATGCAGAACGGCTCGACCAGGACCATGGTCTACGGCGTCGCCTATCTCGTTTCCTATCTCAGCCAGTTCATGTCGCTGCATCCTGGCGACATCATCTCCACCGGCACCCCGCCCGGCGTTGGGCTGGGCATGAAGCCGCCGGTGTTCTTGAAGCCCGGCGATGTGGTGGAACTGGGCATCGAGGGGCTCGGCCAGCAGAAGCAGACCTTCAAGGCGGATGCCTAGCCGCCTCTGCCCTTAGAGCGTTTCACCGTTTGCCGGCGAAACGGTCTATCTCTTTGTTTGCCGGGCGGCTGGCGCCTCTTGTCAGCGCCAGCCCAGAGCCGGCGCGACGTGCTTCAGGATCGCCTCGATGACGTGGGCGTTGTACTCGACGCCAAGCTGGTTGGGGACGGTCAGAAGCAGCGTGTCGGCCTCGGCGATCGCTTCGTCCTCTTTCAGCTGATCGATCAGCACATCGGGCTCCGCGGCATAGGAGCGGCCGAAGACGGCAAGCTTCTCAGGCTCGATATAGCCGAAATGATCTTCGCTGCTGCCGCCGCCGAAATAGGCGCGGTCGCGGTCGTTCACCAGCGCAAAGATGCTGCGGCTGACCGACACGCGCGGCTCGCGTGTGTGGTCGGCCGCCTTCCACGTCGCACGATAGGCGCGGATCTGTTCGGCCTGCTGGATGTGGAGCGGCTGGCCGCCCTCATCGAACTTCAGCGTCGAACTTTGCAGGTTCATGCCGAGCTTGCCCGCCCATTCGGCGGTCGCGTTGGTGGCGGCGCCCCACCAGATCCGGTCGCGCAGGCCGGCCGAGAACGGCTCGAGCCGCAGCATCCCCGGAGGATTGGGGAACATCGGCCGCGGATTGGGTTGCGCGAAACCTTCGCCGCGCAGCACGTCCAGGAACACCTCGGCATGGTTGCGTGCCATTTCGGCATCGCTTTTGCCGTCCTGCGGCACGTAACCGAAGTAGCGCCAGCCGTCGATCACCTGCTCCGGCGAACCGCGGCTGATGCCAAGCTGCAGCCGGCCACCGGCGATCAGGTCGGCAGCACCCGCATCCTCGGCCATATACAGCGGATTCTCATAGCGCATGTCGATGACGGCGGTGCCGATCTCGATGCGGCTGGTGCGGGCGCCGACCGCGGCCAGAAGCGGAAACGGCGAAGCGAGCTGGCGGGCAAAATGATGCACGCGGAAATAGGCGCCGTCCGCGCCCAGCTCCTCGGCGGCGACGGCCAGGTCGATCGACTGCAGCAGCGCGTCGGACGCCGAGCGCGTCTGCGATTGCGACGAGGGCGACCAATGGCCGAAGGAAAGAAAGCCGATCTTCTTCATGCGCGCATCCTGTTCTTTGATTGCAGTTGCCTACTTCGTCGCCCACGCGATTGGGTTCAATCGACACTGACACAACGCAGTGTCAATGCCGCCGGCCCTTGACGGTTTCGCAACGTTACCCATCGGTGCGCAAAGGACCAGGCCATGGTCCCCGGCGATGCCTTGCGCGACCGCGTCAGCATCTGCCGCGGCGCTTTTGGGGCCAAATGAACCAACCAAAGGCGATGTACCGCAAACTCCATTCGCTTCAGAGCCCGGTTTTGAAATCTTCTCGCTCATTTAATTCTACAAAATCGGTAGGCTTAATGCGGATAGTGCGTTTGCGAGAAGGAGCCTCGGATGTCAAAAAAGCTGGTGGTGGGGTTGTCCGGCAACCTGACCCGTCCGTCAAAGACGAAGGCATTCGTCAGCCACATCGCCGGTGAGGTGGCGAGCCGGGCCGGCTCGGCTTTGAGCGTTTTCGACATCGAGGATCTCGGCCCGTCCTTTGCGCCTGCAAGACAGCTTGGCGATCTCGATCCGGCGGCGCGCGGTATTATCGAGCAGCTGCTCGGCGCCGACGTGCTGGTGGTCGGCTCCCCGACCTTCAAGGGCAGCTACACCGGGCTGTTCAAGCACTTCTTCGACCTGCTCGACCCGTCGTCGCTGCGCGGCAAGCCGATCATCCTGGCGGCAACAGGCGGCGGCGAGCGTCATTCGCTTGTCGTCGAACACCAGTTGCGGCCGTTGTTCGGCTTCTTCGAGGCGCAGACCCTGCCGACCGCGATCTACGCCTCGGACAAGGACTTTGCCGATGGCGTGCTGGTGTCAGAGGCAGTCAAGGCGCGAGCCCGGCAGGCGGTCGCCGAGGCATGCCGGGTGGCCGGCGTGCCCTACAGCGTCGTCCTTGCCGCCTGAACCACGATCCGCGACGCAATATTCCATCCCGCATAGACCAGAAGGACGCCTGCAATGACTCGAGCCAGCAAGTCCGATAGCAGGCCGCGGCAGATCAAGCTCGGCGCTTTCCTGCCCGGCGGCGGGCAGCATATCGCCGCCTGGCGTCATCCCGATGCGCCGGCCGACGGCGCCACCAATTTCGAGTTCCACAAGCAGCTGGCGCTGACCGCCGAGCGCGGCCTGTTCGACGCCTATTTCCTGGCCGACAACCTGACCGTCGGCCTCGGCGCCCGCGAGGGCGGCAACGCCAAGATCGCCGGCTTCGAGCCGGTGACGCTGTTTGCGGCGCTGGCGCCGCTGACGACGCATCTCGGCTTCATCGCAACGGCCTCCACCACCTATGAGGAGCCCTACACGCTGGCGCGCAAATTCGCTTCGCTGGACCTGTTGTCGAACGGCCGCGCCGGCTGGAACGTGGTGACCTCGGCCGGCGACGAAACGGCACGCAATTTCAACCGCGACGTCCAGCCCAGCCATGCCGAGCGCTATGCCAGGGCGCATGAGCATGTCGAGACGGTCAAGGCGCTGTGGGACAGCTGGGAGGATGACGCCTTCATCCGCGACAAGCAGTCGGGCCGTTTCTACGACAAGGACAGATTGCACGACATCGACCACAAGGGCGAGCATTTCAGCGTCAAGGGTCCGCTCAACGTGCCGCGCCCGGTGCAAGGACATCCGGTTGTCGTACAAGCGGGGCAGTCGGAAGACGGCCGTGGGCTTGCCGCGCACTCGGCCGAGGTCATCTTCACGGCCCATCAGAAGCTCGAGACGGCGCAGGAATTCTACCGCGACATCAAGGCGCGCGTGGCTGAAGTCGGCCGCGATCCCGACCAGGTGCTGATCATGCCGGGCGTCGCGCCCTTCGTCGGCCGCACCGAGGACGAGGCCCGTGCCAAATACCAACAGCTTAACGACCTTATCCTGCCCGAGGACGGTGTCGCCCTGCTCAACGGGCTGGCCGGCCAGACGCTCGACATCAGGGGCTATCCGCTCGACGGCCCGTTGCCGCCGAGCAAGGAAACCGAAGGCATGAAAAGCCGCCAGGCGCTGATCCGGCAGATTGCCGACGAGCACAATTTCAGCATCCGCCAGCTTTACCAATGGGTAGCGACGGCGCGCGGCCACTACACCATCGTCGGCAGCGTCACGCAGGTCGCCGATCAGCTGGAGGAATGGTTCACCAGCGAGGCGGCCGACGGCTTCAACATCCTGCCGCCCTGGCTGCCCGGCGCGCTCGACGATTTCGTCGACCTGGTCATTCCCGAACTGCAACGGCGCGGCCTGTTCCGCACGGCTTACGAAGGCCGCACGCTGCGCGAGAATCTCGGCCTCAGGCGCCCGGAAAATCCATGGACCGTCGCTCGCTCGACCGTCCTTGCCGCCGAATGACCTTGGCAATCGAAGGGGTGAAGCAATGACGCTGCAGCACATCGATCGGCAGATCACGGTTCGCCGCAGTGGTGGCGAAACTGGGCTCGGCACGGACTTCCTGAACCTCGGTAGCAAGGCGGCTGTTCGCTTCCTGAAGCGCTACGGCGTGCTTGCCGGCTTCCTGGCGCTCTGGCAGGTGGCGAGCAGCGTCGGCTGGGTCAACGCGGCGGTGCTGCCGCCGATCGACATGATCGTCGTCGCACTCTGGAAGGGGCTTGCCGGCGGCAGCCTGCTCGGCGACATCGCCATCAGCCTGCAGCGCGCCGGCATCGCCTTTGCGGCGGCTGTCGCCGTTGCCATTCCGCTTGGCCTGTTCATGGGCCAGGTGCGCCCGGTCGAAACCGCGCTCGATCCGATCCTGCAGGTGTTCCGGCAGACGTCGGCGCTGGCGCTCTATCCGGTGTTCATCCTGCTCTTGGGACTTGGCGAGACCTCGAAGATCTTCGTCATCTTCTGGGCGACGCTGTTTCCGCTGCTGCTCAACACCACCAGCGGCGTCAAGGAAGTCGATCCCAAGCTGCTTGAAATGGCGCGCGTCTATGGTGCGAGCCGGCTCACCGTGTTTCGCCGCGTCGTACTGCCGGGCGCCGTGCCGTCGATCTTCGTCGGCTTGCGGCTGAGCGCCACCACGGCGCTGCTGCTGCTGATCGCGTCCGAGATGATCGGTGCCAACAAGGGCATCGGCTTCCAGGTGATGAACGCGCAGTACAATTTCCAGATCCCGCTGATGTTTGCGGCAATCGTCATCCTCGCCGGGCTTGGCCTGATCGCCAACCAGGCATTGGTCACCCTGCAGCGGCGGCTCTGTCGCTGGAGCAATCCTGTCAACTGAGCAGTCCGCCCCTCACCGTTTACCTCCAGGAAGGACCCGATCATGAAAATCACCCGCCGTTCGCTGCTTGCCGGCGCGCCGCTTGCCGCCGGCCTCATCGCCGCCGGCCTGCCGCGCATGGCCTTTGCGCAAGCCGCAGCCGTCAAGTTCCGCTACCTCGCCAGCCGTGGCAGCATCTCCCCGCACGAGCTGGCCGACGAGCTTGGCTACTTCAAAGGGCTCGGCGTCGAGCTAGAGAATGTCGGCTATTCCTCGGGTGGACCGGAATCGCTGTTTGCGCTGTCTTCCGGCAGCGTCGACATCGGCTCGGCCGCCACCGCGGCGGTGATCAACTCGATCTCCGGCGGCAACGACTTCGTCGCGGCGTATCCGAGCAACGGCATCAACAAGGATGTGAAGAGCGTCTTCTACGTGCTGGAAGACAGCCCGATCAAATCGATCGCCGACATTGCCGGCAAGACCATCTCGGTCAACACGCTCGGCGCTCATCTCGACTATACGGTGCGTGAGGCCCTGCACAGCGTCGGCCTGCCGCCGACCGCCGCCAACCTCATTGTCGTGCCCGGCCCGCAGCTTGAGCAGACGCTGCGCTCGCGCCAGGTCGACATTGCCGGCCTCGGCTACTGGCAGGCGACCTTTGCCGGCGCGCTGGTCGCCAACGGCGGCGTGCGCGGCGTGTTCGACGACACCCAGGGGCGCGGCGAACTCGCCGGCGGCTTCGTCGTACTCAGGCGCGACTTCATTGCCGCCAACCCGGATGCGGCGCGCAACTTCGTCGAACAGTCGGCGCGCGCCTCGGACTGGTCGCGCCAGAACCCGGACGAAGCCCGCAAGGTGCTGGCCACTATCCTCGACAAGCGCGGCGAAAACGGCGATCTCGCCCGCTACTGGACCGGCTTTGGTCTGCGCGAAGGTGCGCAGGCGACCGATCGCGACATCGACTTCTGGGTCGCGGTGCTGGAGCGCGACGGCCGTCTGGCCAAGGGCAAGCTGAAAGCCGCCGACATTCTGTACCGGCCCGGCGAAACCAAGATCAACTGAGCTCTGAAATAGCTGAGAGATGAGATGACCGGTTCCAACCGCGGCGGGGAGGTCTCGATCCGCGACCTGTCCAAATCCTTCAGCCTCGGCGGGCGCCAGCTTGCCGTGCTGCGGACGCTCAACCTCGACATTCGTTCGGGGGAATGCCTGGTCATTGTCGGCGCCAGCGGCTCCGGCAAGACCACGCTGCTGCGTATTCTGGCCGGGCTGGAGGCGGCCGACAGCGGCGGTGTCGCGATCGACGGCCAGCCGGTGCATGGCGTCGGCGCCGAGCGTGCCGTGATCTTCCAGGAGCCGCGGCTGCTGCCGTGGCTGAGCGTGCTCGGCAATGTCGCGTTCGGCCTCGAAGTGCGCGGTGTTCCCAAGAGGCAGGCCGAGGAACGCGCCCGCTTCTACGTCGCCCTGGTCGGCCTTGCCGAATTCGCCGATGCTTTTCCGAGCCAGCTTTCCGGCGGCATGGCGCAGCGCGTCGGCATCGCCCGGGCGCTCACCGTGCAGCCCGAGATCCTCCTGCTCGACGAGCCGCTGGGGGCCCTGGACGCCATGACCAAGATCGGCATGCAGGAGGAACTGGCGCGCATCTGGAGCGAGGAGAACGTCACCATGGTGATGGTCACCCACGATCTGGAGGAGGCGATCTATCTGGCTGACCGGGTGCTGATCCTGCCCAAGGAGAAAGGCGGCGCGGCGCGGTTGATCGACATCGACCTGCCACGCCCGCGCGAGCGCAGCGAGAGCCGCTTCGTGCGCTACCGTGAAGAATTGCTGCGCGAATTCGGATTGCACTGATCAAGGGAAGGGGCCAGCCGTGGCTCCCCCGGAAGATTAGCTCTCGCGATTATTGCTTGGTGAACGTGCCCGTATAGGTTCGGTCGGCAAGCCCATAGGTGACGGCCAGCGTTCCGTCCGCCTGAATGACCGCGCTGACGTCCGCGCCATTGGGAAGGCGCCGCAGTTTCAACGTGTTGCCGAAAATCTTGCCTTCGCCATCGGCCACGCCCGGTTTGTTGTCGGCGACATCGCCCCAGGCATAGGTGGCGGTGACATTGCCGCCGCGCGTAATCGTCAGCACGGCGAGCTTGCCGTCATACATCCCGTCCAGCTGTCCGCCCCATATGCCGGAAAACGCGACATATTTGGCCGGGACGCCTTCGCCGGGCGGCATAACCCGCACGGATGGATCGAGGACCGCCGCACCATCAGGAGCAGAGATCGCGGCAGGCGCCATGGGCTGAGGTGCGGGCGCTGGCGGCGGCGATGATGGTTCAGGCGCCGACTGGCAGGCGACAAGCACGAATGCCGCGAAACCGAGCGTCGGAAAAAGACTGTTTGGTGGAGCCAATCGGGATCGAACCGACGACCTCTTGAATGCCATTCAAGCGCTCTCCCAACTGAGCTATGGCCCCACTCCGGCAGTCAGCCGTCGCCGTTGCCGGCGAGAGGTCCGGCGCGGGTTTCAGGACCGCGCCGTTTAGTGCAGGCGGCTTCTAACCCCGCCTTCCCTGAAGATCAAGCCTTCGAGGGCCGCTTTTTCGTCATAGCCCGTCAACGCCGCTAAATGCATGCGTTCGAAGCGTTCTTAGACTTCGTCGTCGTCGTCGCCGACGCCGATCATGTCGGCGACGTCGTCGTCTTCTTCCTCTTCGTCGGCAAGGAAAGTATCGTCCTCATCGTCGCCTAGATCGACATCGTCCTCGTCGTCGCCCAGATCGGGAAGCTCGTCGCCGGCCTTGACGTCTTCGTCGGCCTCTTCAAGCGAGACGACTTCAACGCCTTCTTCTTCCTCGGCGTCCACTTCCTTCTCGGCCACTTCCTCTTCCTCTTCGAGGGCGGCGATCTTGCCGTCCTCGAAATAGGAACGCGGATACGTCTTGCCCGTATAGGGCGAGACGATAGGGTCCTTGTTCAGGTCGTAGAATTTTCGGCCCGTTTCAGGGTCGACACGCTTTGTGCCAAGTTCGTTTTTTGCCACGTCAAGCCTCGTCAGTAAAAGAGTGGTCCCCTTAACCACAGTTTACCGCGCTGTCAAAGCGAAAAGCCGGCGTCACAAAACCAAGCACTGAAAGGCCTCGCGCCAAGCGACGACCATGGGGATGACCATTCGTGCCCGCCGTGATACGAGACCGCCGCAACAAATGAAAAGCGCCGGTGCGCCGGCATTCCGTCCAGGGAAATTCCATGTCTCACGCCGCCGCTGCCAAGCCGGCCACCGCCCGCAAATCATCCGCCCTTTCCGGCACCGCTCGCGTGCCGGGCGACAAGTCGATTTCGCACCGTTCCATGATGTTCGGCGGCCTTGCCTCCGGCGAAACCCGCGTCACCGGCCTGCTCGAAGGCGAGGATGTGATGCGCACGGCGGCCGCCATGAAGGCGATGGGCGCGCATATCGAGAAGCGCGGCGCCGAGTGGGTGGTCCGCGGCACCGGAAATGGCGCGCTGCTGCAGCCGGAAGGCCCGCTCGATTTCGGCAATGCCGGCACCGGCTCCCGCCTCACAATGGGCCTCGTCGGCACTTACGACATGGAAACGACCTTCATCGGCGACGCATCGCTGTCGGGACGGCCGATGGGCCGCGTGCTCGAACCCTTGCGCCAAATGGGCGTGCAGGTGCTGAAGGCGACGCCGGGCGACCGCATGCCGATCACGCTGCATGGGCCGAAACACGCCGCACCCATTACCTACCGCGTGCCGATGGCCTCGGCGCAGGTGAAGTCGGCCGTGCTGCTGGCAGGCCTAAACACGCCCGGCATCACCACCGTGATCGAGCCGGTGATGACGCGCGATCATACCGAAAAGATGCTTAGGGGATTTGGCGCCAATCTCTCGGTCGAGACCGACGAGCGCGGCGTGCGCCACATCTTCATCGAGGGCCAGGGCAAATTGACGGGGCAGACCATCGCCGTGCCCGGCGACCCCTCCTCGGCCGGCTTCCCGCTGGTCGCGGCGCTGATCGTGCCGGGTTCGGACATCGTCATCGAGAACGTGCTGATGAACCCGACCCGCACCGGGCTGCTTTTAACGCTGCAGGAAATGGGCGGCCAGATCGACATCTTGAACCCGCGCAATGCCGGCGGCGAGGATGTCGCCGACCTGCGCGTGCGCTACTCCGAGCTCAAGGGCGTCATCGTGCCGCCCGAGCGGGCGCCGTCTATGATCGACGAATATCCGGTGCTGGCGGTTGCCGCGAGCTTCGCCGAGGGCGAGACGTTGATGCAGGGGCTGGAAGAGTTGCGGGTGAAGGAATCCGACCGACTGGCAGCGGTTGCCAATGGGCTGAAGCTCAACGGCGTCGACTGCACCGAAGGCGAAGCTTCGCTCGCGGTGCGCGGAAAGCCCGGCGGCAAGGGGCTGGGCGGCCATCCCGATGGCCAGGACACGACGGTGCAGACGCATCTCGACCATCGTATCGCCATGAGCTTCCTGGTGATGGGGCTGGCAACGGAAAAGCCGGTAACCATCGACGACGCCGCCATGATCGCGACGAGCTTTCCGGAATTCATGGGGCTGATGACGGGGCTCGGTGCGGAGATCGGGTAGGTTGATGTCGAGCGCAAAGCAAGCAGAGATGTCGGCAGGACAGAGGGGGGCGCGAAGGATCGTGGCGTCTGTCTTTTTCATCGAGCCTTTCGATCGTGTTGGCCCGCCAATGACCTTCACCATCGCCATCGACGGTCCCGCCGGCGCCGGCAAAGGCACGCTTGCCCGCCGTCTCGCCGACCACTACCGCCTCAACCTGCTCGACACCGGCCTCACCTACCGCGCCGTCGCCTATGCGTTGATCCGGCACGCGCTGCCACTCGACAATGTCTCAGCAGCCGAAACCGCCGCACGCCAGGTCGATCTGGCAAAGCTCGACCGTGCGGTGCTGTCGGCGCATGCGGTTGGCGAGGCGGCCTCGAAGGTCGCGATTTACCCTACCGTCCGGCGCATCCTGGTCGAAAAGCAGCGCGATTTCGCCAGGACACCGCCAGGCGCGGTGCTCGACGGGCGCGACATCGGCACGGTCGTGTGCCCTGACGCCGACATAAAGCTCTATGTGACGGCGAGCGCCGAAGTGCGGGCGCAGCGCCGGCTGGCCGAGATCGAAAGCATCGGCGGCACCGCCGATTTCGCCGAAATCCTTGCCGATATTGTGCGCCGCGACGAGCGCGACATGGGCCGCGCCGACTCGCCGCTGAAGCCGGCGGCGGACGCGCACTTGCTTGATACCTCCGAAATGGCTATAGAGGCCGCGTTTCTAGCGGCCAAAGCGATCATCGACGACGCCCTGGCCAAGAGAGACACAGCCTGATCCAGGGTTTTCCCGCTCCACCGATTGCCGGAAGCGAAGAAAATGCCCATATCGGGCACGAACCAGCCTGCCAGCATTCTTCATGCGCCGGAATTGCCGCTTAGGCGGCCCAGGGCTTTTGTAGCCCGGAACGCCGGCAGGCCAACGCAACGCTAACCCACGGCGCCCGTCCCGCAAGAGATGCGGGGCACTCCAGGAGAAAATATGTCAGCTGCAAATCCCACTCGCGACGATTTCGCGAGCCTGCTCGAAGAATCATTTACCGCCGGCCACTCCGGCGAAGGTCAGGTCGTCAAGGGCACGATCCTGGCGATCGAAAAAGACATGGCCATCATCGATGTCGGCCTCAAGGTCGAAGGCCGCGTGCCGCTGAAGGAATTCGGCGTCAAAGGCAAGGACTCGACGCTCAAGGTCGGCGACACGGTCGAGGTCATGGTCGAGCGCATCGAAAACGCGCTGGGCGAAGCCGTCCTGTCGCGCGACAAGGCCCGCCGCGAAGAGAGCTGGGTCAAGCTCGAAGAGAAGTTCACCAAGGGTGAGCGCGTCGAAGGCGTCATCTTCAACCAGGTCAAGGGCGGCTTCACCGTCGACCTCGACGGCGCCGTGGCCTTCCTGCCGCGCAGCCAGGTCGATATCCGCCCGATCCGCGACGTCTCCCCGCTGATGCACAACCCGCAGCCCTTCGAGATCCTCAAGATGGATCGCCGCCGCGGCAACATCGTTGTGTCGCGCCGCACCGTGCTCGAGGAAAGCCGCGCCGAACAGCGTTCGGAAATCGTGCAGAACCTCGAAGAGGGCCAGGTTGTCGAAGGCGTTGTCAAGAACATCACCGACTACGGTGCGTTCGTCGACCTCGGCGGCATCGATGGCCTGCTGCATGTCACCGACATGGCGTGGCGCCGCGTCAACCATCCGACCGAAATCCTCAACATCGGTCAGACGGTCAAGGTGCAGATCATCCGCATCAACCAGGAAACCCACCGCATCTCGCTCGGCATGAAGCAGCTCGAGAGCGATCCGTGGTCCGAGATCGGCACCAAGTTCCCGATCGGCAAGAAGATCAAGGGTACCGTCACCAACATCACCGACTACGGCGCGTTCGTCGAGCTGGAGCCGGGCATCGAAGGCCTCATCCACGTTTCGGAAATGTCGTGGACCAAGAAGAACGTGCACCCCGGCAAGATCCTGTCGACGACGCAGGAAGTCGACGTGGTCGTGCTCGAGGTCGATCCGGCCAAGCGCCGCATCTCGCTCGGCCTCAAGCAGACGCTCGAGAATCCGTGGCAGGCTTTTGCCGCGAGCCATCCGGTCGGCAGCCAGGTCGAGGGCGAGGTCAAGAACAAGACCGAGTTCGGCCTGTTCATCGGCCTTGAAGGCGACGTGGACGGCATGGTGCACCTCTCGGACCTCGACTGGACCCGTCCGGGCGAGCAGGTCATCGAAGAGTACAATCGCGGCGACATGGTCAAGGCGCAGGTGCTCGACGTCGACATCGACAAGGAGCGCATCTCGCTCGGCATCAAGCAGCTGGCCAAGGATACGGTCGGCGAAGCGGCGACTTCAGGCGAACTGCGCAAGAACGCGGTCGTCACCTGCGAAGTCACCGGCATCAAGGATGGCGGCCTGGAAGTGCGGCTGGTCGACAGCGGCATCGAAACCTTCATCAAGCGCAACGACCTCAGCCGTGACCGTGACGAGCAGCGCCCCGAGCGCTTCTCGGTCGGCCAGAAGCTGGACGCCCGCGTCATCGCCTTCGACAAGAAGACCCGCAAGCTGCAGGTCTCGATCAAGGCGCTGGAAATCGCCGAAGAGAAGGAAGCCGTCGCACAGTACGGCTCTACCGACTCCGGCGCTTCGCTGGGCGACATCCTTGGCGCCGCGCTGAAGAAGCAGGGCAGCTAAGCCGCTTCGCGCGCAGCGCGTAAGTCGCTTCGCGCAAGCGTAAACCTCGGCTGCGCCTCACGCGCGGCTTGAACAAGAAGACCCGCGGGCCGCAAGGCTCGCGGGTTTTTTCATGCTCGGCGACGCGGTTGGCACAAGACAAAGACGGCGGAACCCCTTCAATTCCGCATGCGCGGCTGTAGGCTCGGCTGTCGTTGCAGACCGAAACACGGAAGTCCGGCCCTTCGGGCAACGGAGAAGCATGCGCGATGAAGGTCGTCGAACTCTATCGCTATCCGGTCAAGAGCCTGCGCGGCCATGCCGTGCCGAGCGCCGACATCGAGACAATGGGCATGGAAGGCGACCGCCGTTGGATGGTCGTCGACAAGGATGGGCAGTTCCTCACCATTCGCCAGATACCTGATATGACGACGATCGACGTCGAGCATCGCGGAACGGGCATCCTGTTGAAGCATGACAGGCATGGCTCGCACTTCGTCGAGGCACCGGCTCCCGGCACCGCGCTCCGGCAAGTCAAGATCTGGAAGGATATGGTTGCCGCGCGGCCGGGCGATCCGGCCGCCGGTGCATATCTCTCGGCTATTCTTGGCCGGCCCGTCGACCTCGTCTATTTCGACGATCCGCGAAACCGGCCGGTCGATGCGGAATTCGGCCAACCCGGCGATTTCGTCGGCTTTGCCGACGGTTTTCCGCTGCTGATCGCCACGACAGGCTCGCTGAACCATCTGAACAGCCATCTTGCCAGGCCCATCGAGATGGCGCGGTTCCGACCAAACATCGTCGTCGACGCAGACGGCGCATGGCTCGAAGACAGCTGGAAGACGATCCGCATCGGCGCTGTCGAGTTGCGCATCGCAAAGCCCTGCTCGCGGTGCGTCATCACCACCCGAGATCCGTTGAGCGGCGAGCAGCCGGACCCGCGCGAGCCGTTGCAGACGCTTGGCAAACTCCACCGCTCCGCCAAGGGCGGCATCATCTTCGGCCAGAATGCCATTCCCAACAACGCCGGCGCGATCGCCATCGGCGACGCAGTCGAGGTCGTGGAAGCGGGCGTCTCGAACCTGACGTAGTCGCAGGCCTTCTAATGCCGTGGAGGCGTCGGCGGTCGCCATGATTGAATGGCCAACCTCCGCTGTAGATCAGGCGAGGTCGGCAAAGGCCGCCATCGGAAGCCAAACCAAATGAACCGCTCTGCGCGGCGAACTTCAGGCGCGGCCGTAAAGTGGCGCCAGCGTTCCGCTCATTGCCAGATTGGCCGGTGATGCCAGATAGGCGATTGCCTCGGCGGCGGCTTCGAGGCTGACCCATCTGCCGAAATCGGCGTCCGGCATGTCGGCGCGGTTGGCCGGCGTATCGAGCGTCGAGGGCGCCACCGCGTTGACCAGTATGCCTTTGTGCTTCAGCTCTTCCGCCATCGCCACGGTCATCGCCGCCACCGCCGCTTTGCTGGCGGCATAGGCGACCATGCCGGCGCCTCGGCGCGGGTCGAGCCCAGCACGCGCCGTGACATTGACGATGCGGCCTGCAGTGGCCGAGCCAAGCATGGAGCGCACTGCCGCGCGGCAGCACAGAAAGGCGGTGCGAGCGTTGGTGTCCATCATTTCGGCAAAGGATGCGGATTCGATTTTCTCGACGGGGGCTGCGGCAAAGCCGCCGGCCAGATGGATGGAGGCCCACAATTCGGGAACGCTGTCATAGAAGGCATCGACCTTGGCAGGATCGGCGAGATCGACATTATGCGCCAGCCGGACGCGATCATGGGCCGCGAAGGGGAAATGCGAGGGGGCCGACGCGTGGGCATTGGGCACATGGCAGATCGCGCCGTCCGCCAGCAATTTGCCGACGACCGCGGCACCCAGCGCCCCGGTGCCGCCGGTCACCACGATATGCTTGCCCTGAACTGTTTCCGTCATCCTGGACGCTCCTGTCGTTTCTTATATTATGTCGCTTGTCGTGCCGCGCCGACGCAGAGCGTCGCGCCTTTTGCACGATCACTCAACCGACATCTCGACATGGCAGTTGTTGCGTCTTTGCATCGCTCGAAGCCGCCGACCGTCCCTTCCGACCCCCGCGCATGGACGTACGGCGCGCGGCCAGGCGTCAGTCGATGGTGATTTCGATGACGTGCGGCAGTCTGGTTGCGCGTGCGCGTTTGAGCGCATCGGCGAGACCGGCAGTACCGGCAAGCCGCTCGGCTGATATGCCGTAGGCCTCGGCCAGCTTGCAGAAATCCGGCGGCGCCGGGGAGACGCCGACCGGCTCGACGCCGACATCGAGCATCGACGTTTCGATCTCGCGATAGCCTCTGTTGTTCCAGACGACGAAGATGACCGGTGCGGGTGCATCGAGCGCCGCGCCCAGCTCCGGCAAGGTGAACTGGAAGCCGCCGTCGCCGGTCAGGCAAACCACCGGCACGCCGGGCATGGCGAGCGCTGCGCCGATCGCCGCCGGCGGCCCGTAGCCGAGCGCGCCGAAACCGGTGGCGGCGTTGAACCAGCCGCCTGGCCGGTCATGGTCGTAATAGAGATTGGCGGCGTAGATCGGCTGCGTGGAATCGCCGACGATGATAGCGCCCGGCAGTGCGTCGCGGATGGTTTCCACCGCACGCACCTGCGCGGCATAGGCCGGGCTGAGCTCGGCAAAGGCCGCCTTTCTCGACGCGGCTGCGCGGCTCTCGCCGTCCTTCGCTGCGGCATGATCAGGGTGGAGCGCGCCTAGCAGTGCACCAAGCGCCTCCGCGCAATCGGCCTGGATGCCGACGCTCACCGGGCGGCGGGCGAGCTGGTCGGCGCCGATATCGATGCGGATCAGATTGGCGGGCAGCACGAAGCCGCCGTCGCTGTAACCGTCATAGTCGGTCGGGCCGAATTCGGTGCCGGCAGCGATGACCAGATCGGCGTCTGCCATCAGCGCACGCACCGCCTTCAGGCTGGGGCTGGCCGGCACGCAAAGCGGATGCGCGTGCAGCAGACCGCGCGCATTGGCGGTCTGGACGACCGGCGCACCGAGCCGCTCGGCCAGGCGCTGCAGTGGCTGTTCAGCGCGCTTGGCACCGCCACCGGCAAGGATCAGCGGCCGGCGCGCGGCTGCGATCAGTTTGGCGGCCTCGGCAATGGCCGCGCCGTCCGGCGCCGGCGCCGCCGCATTGGTGAGCGAAGCAGCGATGCCGTCCGCCGGTTTGACCATGACGTCGGTCGGGATTTCGATATGGACGGGGCCCGGCCGCGACGACGAAAACAGCGCAAAGGCCCGCGCCAAAGCGCCCGGCAATTCGCTGGCCTCGGTGACACGCTGCGAAAACAGCGCCACCTTCTCCATCATGCCGCGCTGGTCCGGCAGTTCGTGCAGGAAGCCCAGCCCCTTGCCCAGCGTCGGCATCGCGTTGACGCCCGAAATCACCAGCATCGGCACCGAATCGGCGCGCGCCTGGCCCATTGCGGTGATGGTGTTGGTCAGCCCCGGTCCGGTGATGACAAAAGCGACGCCCGGCCGGCCGCTGGCGCGGGCATAGCCGTCGGCCATGAAGCCGGCGCCCTGTTCGTGACGCGGCGTGACATGGCGTATCTTTGAACGCGCCAGCCCCCGGTAAAGCTCGACAGTGTGGACGCCAGGAATGCCGAAAACGGTGTCGACGCCATGCGCTTCGAGCAGCGTGATCAGCGCTTCGCCGATGGTGGTCATGGCTTCTCTCCCTTTTGCGGCGCGAGGCCGAGCTCGGCCTCTATGGCTTTGACGCCGATCGCCGCCAATTCTCCAGGCGAGAACATCTCTGCGGCCAGACAGCCTTCGATCCAGAGCCCGTCGATGATCGCGTTGATCGCAATGGCATGGCGGCGCAGCTCATTCGCGTCCGGCCTGCGCTGTTCGGCGCCGAGCACTTCGGCGACGACCGCTTCCACCTCGTTGCGAAAGCCGAGATAGCCTTCGCGGTGGGCGCGAGCCAGGCTCGGATCCGCGCCGGCGCGGCCGATGAAGGTTGCCCACAGCGAAAACACGCGTGCATCGATGATCGGCGCGTTGAGGTTGGCGGTAACGAAGGCCGCAAGGCGCTGGCGCGGCGAGGCGTCTTCCATGAGCAATGCCGCCTTCGCCTGCTCCGTCATGCGGCCCATCAGCGCCGCGTACGCTTCCTGCAGCAAGTCTTCCTTGCCGGGGAAATAGTGCCGGATCAGCCCGGCGGTGACGCCGGCGCGCAGTGCGATGGTGCGCAGGCTGGCGCCCTCCAGCCCATGTTCGGCCACGCTGTCCAGGGTCGCCTCGATCAAATCCTGCCGCCGCCGCTCCTCGCCCTCGCGGCGGAACTTGCGGCGCTCATTCATTGCCGCAGGATGGGCCGCGTCAGGCATGTCGGCCCACCTTCGCAGGCGATGCAGAGCGCATCCGCCTCGAAGATTTGAACCGTGCAGCCGGCGGCTTCCATCGCGGCCCTGGTCTTGGGAAAGCCGGCGACGGCAATGACCTTGTGCGGGCTGGTCGGCAGCACGTTCAGGCTGAGGCCGTTGGACGCGGCAAACTCTTCGGCGTCGCCTTCCACCAGCCGGATGCCGCGCGCCTTCAGCAACTGATAGAACGGCGCCGGCAAAAGCGGTGAATAGACCAGGGCCAGGTCGTCGGCCAGCGGGCTGATCACCGACATCAGATGCAGGCACGCCTCCTCGCCCTGCCACAGCGGCAGATCGAAGCCGTAGACGGAAATGCCAAGCGGCGTCAGCAGGTTGGAAACCTGCTGTATGCCTTCCTGGTTGGAGCGCACCCCGCACCCGATCACCAGCGTGCTGGCATCCAGCCATACGCAATCACCGCCTTCGACCTGGCCGGGAGCCTGGACGCGGCCGAGGATAGGAATACCCAGGCGTGTGTAGGTTTCCTCATGCAGCGATGGCTCCCTGGCGCGCAGTGGCTTGCCCATGGACAGGATCAGCGCGCCGCGATCGGTCATCAGTGACGGATCGTGGGTGAATACGGAATCCGACAGCCCGTCGGCATTGTCATCGATCCATTCGATTTCGGCGCCGGAAGCCGTCACCAGTTCAGCAAGAGCCGCGTGCTGCGCCGCCGCTTTCACCGCATCGAAACCCGGGCCATAGTGCCAGGTAGCCCGGTCGGCGCCGCGCATGGCATTGGCCGCCGACCGCATCAGCACGCGCCGCAACGGCGCCGCCATGGACTGTGATCCGAAAGCGCTCATCGGTGCCCTTTTCAATGCCGTGTTCAGGGTGAAAAAAATGGAAGAAATTTCATCGGAGGCTATTTATACACTTGCACAATAAGGCCGCAAGTGCCGTAATGAGCGGGATTGACGGGCTCGCGCTGTTGGGTCCATGCTGAAGTCTGGAGTGGGCATTACAGCGTATGTTGATTAGCCGGATAGACGTTCGACGATCTGCCGTGGACCCTGTGGCAGAGGTTCCCCGGTGAGCGCGGCGGGACCCGCCGCAGTCCAATCCGGCAAGGCGCAGGACGGCGCCGCCGAAGCCATCCATGTCGAGAACCTGCACAAGAAATTCGGCCAGCTGCATGTGCTGAAAGGCGTTTCGCTGTCGGCGCGCGACGGCGAGGTGATCGCCATTATCGGCGGCTCGGGTTCCGGCAAGTCGACGCTGCTGCGCTGCATCAACTGCCTGGAAAATCCGACCAGCGGCATCATCCGCGTCAATGGCGAGGAGATCAAACTCAAGGCCGACAGCCACGGCCACACCGTGCCCGCCGACCGCCGGCAGATCGAACGCATCCGCGCCAAGCTCGGCATGGTGTTCCAGAACTTCAACCTGTGGAGCCACATGACGCTGATCGAGAACGTCATCGAGGTTCCGGTGCATGTTCTGGGCGTCAGGCGCGACGTGGCGATCAGGGAAGCCGAAAAGCTTTTGGCGCGCGTCGGCCTCGCCGAAAAGCGCGACGTCTATCCGGCCTATCTCTCGGGCGGCCAGCAGCAGCGCGCGGCGATCGCCCGCGCCCTGGCCATCAACCCGCGCGTCATGCTGTTCGACGAGCCGACCTCGGCGCTGGACCCGGAGCTGGTCGGCGAGGTGCTGAAGGTGATCGGCGACCTGGCGCGCGAGGGCCGCACCATGGTGCTGGTCACGCATGAAATGAAATTCGCCCGCGAGGTCGCGACCCATGTCGTCTACCTCTGCAACGGGCTGGTCGAGGAAGAGGGGCCGCCGGAGCAGATATTCGGCGCACCGAAATCCGAAAGGCTGAAGCAGTTCATCCGCAACATCGGCTAGGAAGGCCGGGACGGAAGAAAACCGGGAACCAACAACAAACTGGGAGTCGTGACATGAAGACTGTTCTGAAAACATTCGCCGCAGCGCTGCTGCTCGGCGTCGCCGCCATGGGCGTGGCCAAGGCCGATCCGGTCAAGATCGGCGTCGCCGCCGAGCCCTATCCGCCCTTCACCTCGCCGGACGCTTCCGGCAAATGGGTTGGCTGGGAAATCGAGTTCATCGACGCCGTCTGCGCCGAGGAGAAGCTCGACTGCGTCATCACGCCTGTCGCCTGGGACGGCATCATCCCGGCGCTGACGACCAAGAAGATCGACGTCATCGCCAGTTCGATGTCGATCACTGCCGAACGCGAGAAGACCATCGACTTCTCGGACAAGTACTACAACACGCCGACCGCCATCATCGGGCCGAAGGACCAGAAATTCGGCGCCACGCCGGACGATCTCAAGGGCAAAGTGCTCGGCGTGCAGGTGTCGACCACCCATTCGGCCTATGCGAAGAAGCATTTCGGGCCCACGGCTGCCGAGATCAAGGAATACCAGACGCAGGACGAAGCCAACAACGATCTGGCCGCAGGCCGCCTCGACGCCGTCCAGGCGGATTCGATCGCGCTCGACGCATTTCTGAAGTCGGACCAGGGCAAGGCCTGCTGCGATCTGAAGGGCATGGTGGCTCCGGACGATGAAGTGCTCGGACCGGGCGTGGGCGCCGGCGTGCGCAAGGAAGACACCGACCTTAAGGCCAAGATCAACGCCGGCATCAAGGCGATCCGCTCGAACGGCAAATATGACGAGATATCGAAGAAATACTTCGATTTCGACATTTACGGTGGTGGCGGCGCGCAGTCGAACTGACGATCCTCGCATGAGCTAGGGGGCATGGCGTTAGCGCCATGCCTCCCTGCCCGATCTTTCCCAGACATGCTTGCCGCCGGCGCTGCCGTCGGCGGTGGTTGAAGCCAGCAATCCGGGGGCGACGCTGATCGACGCACTTCTTTCGGCCTCGGCGGCCGGCATCATAGAACTTCTCTCGCCCAATCCGCCGGGCTGGGGCGGCACGCTGTTGCTTGGGCTGCTCCATTCGATCGAGATCGCGCTCGGCGCCACGGTCCTTGGTCTCCTGATCGGCACCGGTGGCGCCTTTGGCAAACTTTACGGCGGGCCGGTCGTACGCGACTTGCTGGCGGTTTACACCACCATCGTGCGCGCCGTGCCCGAACTGGTGCTGATCCTGCTGCTCTATTATGCCGGGACGGACCTGATCAACCAGGCGCTGACGGCAATGGGCTACCAGCGCGTCGACATCAGCGGCCTTGCCGCGGGCATCGCCGTGCTCGGCTTTGTCCAGGGTGCCTATTCGACCGAAGTGATCCGCGGCGCCATCCTAGCCATACCGCAGGGCCAGATCGAAGCCGCCCGCGCCTATGGCATGTCACCCGGGCTCATGCTGCGGCGCATCACCTTGCCGGCGATGCTGCCCTTCGCCATACCCGGGCTCGCCAATCTGTGGCTGATCGCCACCAAGGATACGGCCCTTCTGGCGGTCGTCGGCTTTTACGAGCTGGCGCTGGCGACGCGGCAGGCTGCGGGGGTCACCAAAGCCTATTTCACCTTCTTTTTCGCCGCGGGCGTGCTCTATCTCATCTTGTCGCTGGTCTCCAACCTGCTCATCGGCCGCGTCGAGGCCTGGTCGCGGCGCGGTATGCCGTCGCTCAAGGATGCGCGCTGATGGCCGGAGAAGCGACCATCATCAACGCTGCCGCGCGCACGTCGCTGTGGCTGCAGCCGCATCGCATCGTGCTGATCCTGGTCGCGATCGCGCTGGTTTTCGGCGCAGCCTTCTTCATGCGCTGGGATTGGCTGCCGCAATATTATGAAATGGGACTGATCGGCATCTGGCGCTCGCTGTGGATCCTGGCCGTCACCTGCTTTCTCGGCTTCCTGCTCGCCGTGCCGCTCGGGCTCGCGCAGGCCGCCGGCTCTTTCTGGTTTTCCGCGCCCGCCAGGACATTCTGCACCGTCATCAGGGGCACGCCGCTGCTGATCCAGCTATGGCTGCTCTATTACGGGCTAGGCTCGCTGTTTCCGCAATTTCCCTGGATCCGCGAATCCTGGATGTGGCCGTATCTGAGGCAAGCCTGGCCTTATGGAGTGCTGGCACTGACCTTGTCCTTCGCCGGCTATGAGGGCGAAGTGATGCGCGGCGCCTTTGCCGGCGTGCCGAAGGGGCAGTTAGAGGCGGCCCGCGCTTTCGGCATGAGCCGCTGGAAGATTTTCCGCCGCATCTGGCTGCCGCAGGCCATCTACCGGGCGCTGCCGACGCTGACCGGCGAAACCGTGCTGCAGCTGAAGTCGACGCCGCTGGTGGCGACGATCAGCGTCATCGACATCTTCGCAGTCTCATCCAAGGTCCGGCAGGACACCTACCTCACCTACGAACCCTTGCTGCTTTTGGCGCTGATCTACATGATCATCACCGGCCTCCTGGTGTTTGCATTCAGCAAGATCGAGGCGCGCATACCGAACAAGGTGGGCTAGGGAATAGTGAGTAGGCAGTAGTGAGTAGTCAGCATATGACCGGGAAACCGCTTGCTTTCGCTACTCCCTACTGACTACTCCCTACTCACTCACCACCAATCGGGTCCGCAACATGCAACTCTCTCTCGATCAGGCAACAGGGCTGTGCCGGATGGCGGCGCTCGGCGCCGGCGCCAATGAGGAGGCGGCGAGGTCGCTCACCGCCTCGATCATTGCCGCCGAGGCGGAAGGGCTTTCGACCGTCGGGCTGACCCATTTCATCGATTACCTCGAAGCGCTGGAAGCCGGCCGCATCGACGGCAATGCCGATCCCGTGATCACCAGGCCGGCGCTCGCCGTCTATCAATCCGATGCGCGTGGCGGCCTCGCCCATACCGGCTTCGACCGCACCATCGATGACCTTGCCAAGGCGGCAAAGCTGTTCGGCGTCGCCATCTTCTCGCAGAAGAACGCTTATACCTGCGGCGCACTAGGCTATTTCACCGGGCGTCTGGCGCAACTGGGATTGGTCTCCTTCGCCGCCACCAACGGGCCGGCGGTGCTGGCAGGCTCGGGCTCGGTCAAGCCGGTCTATTGCACCAACCCGATGTCGTTTGCGGCACCCGCCGCCGATGGCGCGCCGCTGGTCATCGACCAGTCGTCGAGCGCCACCGCCTTCGTCAACATCCGCAAGGCGGCCGAGGACGGCAAGAAGATCCCCGAAGGCTGGGCGCTGGACGCCAGCGGCAATCCGACCACCGATCCGGCCGCGGCCATGAAGGGCGCCATGCTGGCCTTCGGCGGCCAGCGTGGCGCCAACATCGCGCTGATGGTCGAAGTGCTGGCGGCTGGCTTGTCGGGCGCCAACTGGTCGCTCGACGCGCCCTGGTTCTCCGGCGGACCGGACAGCCCCGGAACCGGCCTGTTCGTGCTCGCCGTCGAGCCCAAGCTGCTCGACCCGGATTTCGAGCAGCGCATGAAGAACCAGCTCGACCGGCTGCGCCGGCGCTTTGGCGTGCACGTGCCGGGCCGGGCGCGGGCCGAAGCGGCCGAGAAGGCGCAGGCGCGCGGCATCAATGCCTCCAAAGCCGTGGTGCAGCGCATTTCCGAATTCGCCGAGCGCTATTCGGGCTGAAGCAGTCCTGCGACAACGAATTTTTACGCGACCTGGCTGAACCTTTCTACCGATCGCAACGACCAATAGCTGCCGGGTCGGGTTTGCCCGGTCGGTGTCTTCTGTCGGATGCGTTTAGGGCCCGGGCGGGCGTATGCCGTCTCAGGTTACCCGCCCCGTTGCGCTCTGTCTCGACCGTTGCGTCACGCGGAAAACGCCGCTTCGGCGGGGTTTTCTGCGTTCGTGCTCTGTGTGCTAAAACTTGATGGCGGAAGTTAACTTTTGTTAACTTGACTTGCCGGGAACCATCGGGCGTTTGCGAGAGGTCATCACAACAACAGGAGCTACGATGTCCGCAACCACCGACGCCTCCCGCGGCAGACTGATCATTCCGGTGTTTGGCCGCCTGTACTCGTCGCTGCATGACGGCGCCGAAACCCTTCTGCGCGTCGTCGCCGGCGGGTTTCTCACCATTCACGGCTCGCAGAAGATCACCAACCCTTTCGGCGCCGCCGAGATGGTCGAAGGCCTCGGCTTCTATCCCGGCGCGTTCTGGTCGCTGCTTTTGTCCTGCACCGAATTCTTCGGCGGCATTCTGATCGCCATCGGCCTGTTGACTCGGCCCGCCGCCTTTGCCGGCATGATCGTGCTGCTGGTCACCGTCTGGTTCCACTGGATCACTGTCGGCCAGGGCTTTTCCGGCGCTGAAAAGTCGCTTCTATGGGCGGCGATCCTGCTGTTCTTCGTTATCCGCGGCGGCAACCGCCAGTCGGTCGACGCGCGCATCGGCAAGGCGTTCTGAAGGGTCTATAAGAGGGTGGCAGCGACGACGCGTCACCCTTTGCCTTTGGCCCAAAACGGACTATGAAACGGCTTCAGCCAAGCTTTCGAGCGCCGGAGCCAGCCATGACCGAAATCCTGCAGATCCCCAAGCTCGTGGTCGTCTTCGGCGGCTCCGGCTTCGTCGGCCGCCACATCGTGCGGGCGCTGGCCAAGCGCGGCTACCGCATCAGGGTGGGGGTGCGCCGGCCCGATCTAGCGGGACATCTGCAGCCCCTCGGCAATGTCGGCCAGATCCAGCCGGTGCAGGCCAATGTGCGCGTGCGCTGGTCCGTCGACCGCGCCGTGCAGGGCGCCGACCATGTCATCAATCTGGTCGCTATCCCGCATGAAAGCGGCCGGCAGAAATTCAACACCGTGCACGAATTCGGCGCCCGCGCCGTCGCCGAAGCCGCGCGCTCGGTCGGCGCAGGACTGACCCATATTTCGGCGCTTGGCGCCGACCTCAACGCCGAATCCGACTATGCGCGCACCAAGGCGCTCGGCGAAAAGGCCGTCCTGGAAACGATCCCGGACGCCGTCATCTTCCGACCGTCGATCAATTTCGGACCCGAGGACAGTTTCTTCAACCGCTTCGCCGACATGGCGCGCTATTCGCCGGTGCTGCCGCTGATCGGCGGCGGCCAGACCAAGTTCCAGCCGGTCTATGTCGGCGATGTCGCCGAAGCGGTGGCGCGTTCGGTCGAGGGCAAGATCAAGGGCGGCCAGATCTATGAACTCGGCGGGCCGCAAGTGCTCACCTTCAAGCAGTGCATGGAAGAGCTGCTGACCGTCATCGAGCGCAAGCGGCTCCTGGTGCCGGTGCCGTGGTGGATGGCCAATCTGCAGGCCTCGATCCTCGGCCTGCTGCCCAACCCGTTGCTGACCAAGGACCAGGTGCTGCTGCTGCGCCAGCCCAACATCGTGTCGGAGGAGGCCAACAAGGCCAACCGGAACCTTGCCGGCATCGATATCCAGCCGCAGTCTATCGGCACCATCCTGCCCAGCTATCTCTGGCGCTTCCGCGCCGCAGGCCAGTTCCAGCGCAAGCCCGCCGGCATCGCGTAACAAGGCGTTGCGCCGTTAAACGCGCCGCGTCACCTGCATCGGCAGGCCGCCTTGCGGCTGTGTCGTCAGTTTCTGCACCGGCCACGGCTTGGTCTCGGCCGTCACGTCGAAGCGGAAGCGCGACAGCATGATGGCCAGCGCAATGATCGCCTCCTGCATGGCGAAGCTGGCGCCGATGCAGATGCGCGGACCGGCGCCGAACGGCAGATACTGGAAGCGGTCGATCTTCTCGCGGTTTCCCGGATGGAAGCGTTCGGGCATGAAGGCGTCGGGCATGTCCCACAGTTTTCTGTGGCGGTGGACGACCCAAGGCATCACCAGTACGGCCGCGCGCTTGGGGAGCACCAGATCGTTCCAGGTCTCCGTCTCGATCGGCTCGCGGTTGATCGACGGCGCCGGCGGATAAAGCCGCAGCGCCTCCTCGAAGGCGGCGCGGGTGAACGGCATTGCGTCGAGCCATTTCGTTGGGTCGGGTTCGCGCGCCAGCACGGCCTCGATCTCGCGCTCGACCTTTTCACGCTCCCACGGCGCTTCGGCGAGGCAGTAGATCGTCCAGCCCAGTGCCCGCGCGGTGGTCTCGTGGCCGGCGCCGATGAAGGTGATGATGTTGTCCTCGACTTCCGCCCGCGTCAGCCCGTCGGGGCCTTCGGCGCGCAGCAGAAGCGTCAGGAAATCCTGCGGCGCGGTGTCGGGGTCGCGCTTCAGCCGCTCCTCGCGCATCTTGACTGTATCGGTGACGATCTTGCGGAAATACGCCATGGTCTTGCGGCCGCGGATGCGGGTCAGCCGCGGCAGCCATTCGGGCGCGCGCAACAGGTCGAGCGGATCGACACGGCCCATCGTTTCGAACAGGCGGTCGATCTCCTGCGCGAAACTGCCGGGCTCGCCCGCAATCTCGCCCGAAAACAGCGTCTCGGCCAGGATATCGTAGGTGAGCAGCGTCATGTCATGGGCGACATCGGTCATGCCGCCTTCGTCATAGCGGGCGACGAACTGCATCGTGCGGCGCAGCATCGGCTCGGCGAAGCCGAAGATATGCCGCGGCGTGAACACCGGCGCCATCGCCTTGCGCGAGCGCTTCCACACCTCGCCTTCGGCGGTCAACAGCCCGTCGCGCAAGATCGGTCGCAGGATCATCTGGCGCACCGTCGCCATCTTGTAGTTCTTGGCGTTGTCGATCAGCACGTGGCGGATAAGGCCGGGATCGTTGGCGACGATCAGATGCCCGCCGACGCCATTCGCCGAAATCCAGGGCTCGTTGTAGGTGTGCTCGCCCCACAGTTCGAGCGGATTGCGGTAGACGATCCGCATCATCTCCAGCGTCGAAGGCGGCGTCGTGCGCGGCTTGGGCGCCGGCGGCACGAAGGGGACGGGCTGCGTGTCCATGAGGTGCTCCGCTGATAGCTCAGATGTAGTGGCTGGCAATCCGGGCGTCCATGTGACCGAACGGCAAACTGAAACGCTGCAGCGCCCGGTGTGCCCGACAGACGGTGTGTTCATCGGATCGTGACCGCCGGTGAAACGGTTGCGGCTTGTCCGGTTGGACACTCTGCCATAGGTGACAGTTACCAACAGCTACTGCCAATCGCCCAGGAGAGTCCGCTTGAAGCACAAGCTGAACATCATAATCGGCAGCACGCGGCCGGGCCGCGCCGGGCCGGTCTTCGCCCACTGGCTGGAGGATTTTGCCCGCGAGCACGGCAAATTCGAACCGGTGCTGACCGACATTGCCACGTTCCATCTGCCGGTTCTGGACGAGCCGCATCACCCCAGGCTCGGCAATTACCAGAACGACCACACCAAAGCCTGGTCGAAGGTCATTGATGCCGCCGACGCCTTCGTGTTCGTTGCGCCGGAGTACAATTATTTCGTGGCGCCTGCGATCGTCAACGCCATCGACTACCTTGCGCGCGAATGGAAATACAAGCCAGCCGCCATTTTCAGCTATGGCGGGGTTTCCGGAGGCCTGCGCGCCGCGCAGGCGCTGAAGCCGCTGCTGACCGCGGTGGGCGTCATGCCCATCTCGGAAGGCGTCGCGCTGCCGATGTATCAGAAACTGCTGGAAAGCGACGGCTCCTTCCAGGCTAGTGAGCAGGTAGAGGGTGGGACCAAGACCATGCTGGACGAGCTCTCGCGCTGGAGCGGGGCGCTGAAGCCGATGCGGGCTACGTAACGCAGCCGGCCCCGGCTTGCTCATGCCATAAAGAGGTGGAATGGTCGGCAGGTGACTGAGCCGGGGGCGGTTCGATTTGCGCCTGTTGTTTGCCTTGCTGTTGATGCTTGCGACCACCGCCACAGCGGTGGCGGAGCGGCGCGTGGCGTTGGTCATTGCCGAGGACCACTACCGGCTGGTGCGGCCGCTGGCCAATCCGGTCAATGATGGCGCGGCGATGGAAGCGGCGCTGAAGACGCTTGGATTCGAGGTCGTTCTCGAAACCAACCGTGATCTCAGGCGCATGCGCCGGGCTCTCGACGATTTTCGCGAGGACGCCATGGGCGCCGACGTGGCGCTGGTGTATTTCTCCGGCCATGGCGTCGAAATCTCCGGCGACAACCGTCTTCTGCCGGTCGATGCCGATGCCTCCTCGCTCGACCAGCTGGAGAAGACCAGCCTGCCGCTGGAGGAAGTGCGCGATGCGGTTGCCGCCACGGCGAAGGTCGGGCTGATCGTGCTCGACGCCTGCCGCAGCGATCCGTTCACAGGCGGCAACGGCGAGGGGCGTGGCGCCACATCGCTGATCAAGGACCTGGTGGACAAGATCAAGCCGGGCCTCGGACGCGTCGGCAAGGCGGAAAACATCCTGTTCGCCTTTTCGGCGGCGCCCGGCGAGACGGCTGCCGACGGTACCGGTGCGAATTCGCCCTTTACAGCGGCGCTGATCAAATACCTCGGCACCGACGGGCTCGAAATCCGCTCGGTGCTGACGCTGGTGCAGCAGGAGGTCTACGACCTTTCGCGCGGAAAACAGCTGCCCTACGTCGAGAGCGGGCTGCCGAAGCTGTTCTTCGCCTCGGCGGCCAAGGAACAACTGCCGGAGCGCGAGCGGCTGTTGCTTGCCATGGCCGATGTGACGCCGGAAATGCGCGGCGCGGTCGAACGGGTCGCCAGCGATGCCGACATGCCGCTGGCGCCGCTCTATGGCGCGCTGATCAGTTCCGACACCAGCCATCTCTCCGGCGAAAGCCTGGACGCCAAGCTGCGCGAGGCGGCCGACGCCTTCGTCAAGGTGCGCGGCGAGATGAAGACGCTGGCCGCCGACGACCCGCAGGTGACCGAACTGCGCCGCCAGGCCGAGGAACAGTTGGCGCTCGGCGCTTTCGATGGTGCACGCGTGATCCTCGCCAAGGCCGCCGACGTCGACAATGTCTCGCGCCAGGCGTTGAAGGCCAATTTCGTCAGCCGCACCCTGTCCGAAGCCGCGACGCGATTTCTCTCAGGCGGCGCGGCGCGTGCCACCCTGGACTATGCAACCGCCATCAAGGACTATGAAACGGTGCTGGCGCTCTATGGCGAAGCCGGGCAGACCTCGCTCAGCCTGGAACAGGCCGACCGCCAAAGCCGCACGCTGGAAGAGCTCGGCATCCTCTACACAACGGTCGGCAACACCGACGCCGCCGGCCGCGCCTTTGCGGCGCTGGTCGCCAATCTTGAGCAGCGAGCGCGCCAGGAAACCGATCCGAGCGTCAAGCGCGACCTGGCCATCGGCCATATCAAGTTCGCCAACATCAAGATGGCGCAAGGCGATCTGCCGGCCTCCCTGCAAAACTATGAGGCGGCCAGGGACATGTTGCAGGGCCTGACCACAAACGTGCCGGACAAGAAGGACTGGCTCGGCGATCTCGCCATGGCCCATGATAAGATCGGCAATGTGCTGGCCACGCAAGGCGATGTGGGTGCGGCAGCCCAAGCCTACCAGCAAAGCCTGTCCATCAAGCAGCAATTGGCCGATGCCGAGCCGAACAGCGTCTATCTGCTGCGCGACCTGACCATTACCTACGACGAAATCGGCGGTCTTGCCCGCACCGCCGGCCAGCTGGATGGCGCCCAGACTGCATTCGAAGAGAGCCTGAGAATTCGGCTGGCGCTGGCGCAGAACAACCCCGACGACCCCAGGCATCAGCGCGCCGTCTCCGTCAGCTACACCAGGATCGGCGACGTCCTGCGCGAGCGTGGCGACGCTGCGGGCGCGCTCGACGCCTACAACAAGAGCCAAATAATCGCCGAAGCGCTGGTGCGCCGCGACTCAAACGACACCGATTTGAAGCGCGACCTGTCGGTCGGTTACGCCAAGATTGGCAATGCTTACGGCGACCAGAAGGACTGGCCACTCGCGTTGGACGCCTACCAGCAGGCGCTGGCCACGGCGCGAGACCTTGCCGCCGGCGACCCAGGCAACACCGATTGGCAGCGCGACCTGTCGGTCTGTCTGGAAAAAATTGCCGGCGTGTTTGATGCCCAGGGCGATATCGCCGGTGCTTTGCAGAACTACCAGGACAGTCTCGTCATTGCCAACCGGTTGGCAAAGCTCGACCCGGGCAATTCCGACTGGCAGCGCGACCTGTCGATCACGTTCGAGGAAATAGGCCTGCTGGAGACCAAGCAGCGCCACTATGAGGGCTCGAAGAAGGCCTTCGAAGCCAGCCTGGCCATCCGCCAGCGGTTGGCCCTGTCCGATCCGGACAATGCGATCTGGCGATTCGATCTGGTACAGGCCTACATCAACTATGCCTATGTGGCGAAGAATCCGAAGGCTGTGTTGTCGCAGGCGCTAGACCTGACGCTGGAGCTTGACCGAACAGGCAAACTGGCGCCGAGGGACAAACCCACGATCAAATATCTGCGCGGTCTTCTGGCCAAATTGAAAGCCGCGAAAAAATAGCCGGCTGCCAGCTCGGGGTTCAGCCCTGAAATGCCCGCAAACCTTGGAAAAACCGCCTTTTGCGCCTATATCTAGGACATCAAAGCGGCGTGATTCGAAGCTATTTTTTCGCGCTGAGCATGCGGCATCAATCAGACAGGTTTTCATGAGCGATCAAAGCGACAACGCCAACGGCGCTGAGGCCGAATACGGCGCCGATTCCATCAAGGTTTTGAAGGGATTGGACGCTGTCCGCAAGCGGCCGGGCATGTATATCGGCGATACCGACGACGGCTCGGGCCTGCATCACATGGTCTATGAGGTGGTCGACAATGCCATCGACGAGGCGCTGGCCGGCCATGCCGACCTCGTCACGGTGACGCTCAATCCCGACGGTTCGGTCACCGTTATCGACAATGGCCGCGGGATTCCGACCGATATCCACACCGGAGAAGGCATTTCGGCGGCCGAAGTGATCATGACCCAGCTGCATGCCGGCGGCAAATTCGACCAGAATTCCTACAAGGTGTCCGGCGGCCTGCACGGCGTCGGCGTCTCGGTGGTCAATGCGTTGTCGGCTTGGCTGAAGCTGAAAATCCGCCGCAACGGCCAGATTTTCGAGATGAGCTTCACGCATGGCAATGCCGATGCGCCGCTCAAGGCCACCGGCAGCTATGAGCAGAACAAGCAGCCCGGCACCTATGAGGGCCGCAGCGGTTCCGAAATCACCTTCTTTCCGTCGTCCGAAACCTTCACGATGGTCGAGTTCGACTTCGGCACGCTGGAGCACCGGCTGCGCGAGCTCGCCTTCCTGAATTCCGGCGTGCGCATCATTTTGACCGATGCCCGCCATGCCGATCTCGTGCGTCACGAACTGCACTATGATGGCGGCCTGGAAGAGTTCGTCAAATACCTCGACCGGGTCAAGAAACCGCTGATCGACAAGCCGATCGCCATCAAGGCCGAGCGCGACGGCATCACCGTCGAAGTGGCGATGTGGTGGAACGACAGCTACCACGAGAACGTGCTGGCCTTCACCAACAACATCCCGCAGCGCGATGGCGGCACCCATCTGGCCGGCTTCCGTGGCGCGCTGACGCGCCAGATCACCGGCTATGGCGAATCGTCGGGCCTGACCAAGAAGGAAAAGGTGGCGCTGATCGGCGACGACTGCCGCGAAGGCCTGACGGCGGTGCTGTCGGTCAAGGTTCCCGACCCGAAATTCTCCTCCCAGACCAAGGACAAGCTGGTCTCGTCGGAAGTCCGCCCGGTGGTCGAAGGCCTGGTCAACGAGGCGCTTGGCACCTGGCTGGAAGAACACCCCAGCGAGGGCAAGGTGGTTATCGACAAGGTGATCCAGGCGGCCGCGGCGCGCGAAGCCGCGCGCAAGGCCCGCGACATCACCCGCAAAAGCTCGCTCGGCGTCACCTCTCTGCCCGGCAAGCTTGCCGACTGCCAGGAACGCGACCCGGCGAAATCCGAAATCTTCATCGTCGAGGGTGACTCGGCCGGCGGCTCCGCCAAGGGCGGCCGTTCGCGCCAGAACCAGGCGATCCTGCCGCTGCGCGGCAAGATCCTCAATGTCGAGCGCGCCCGCTTCGACCGCATGCTAGGCTCCGAGATGATCGGCACGCTGATCACCGCGCTCGGCACCTCGATCGGCAAGGACGAGTTCAACGCCGACAAATTGCGCTACCACAAGATCATCCTGATGACCGACGCCGACGTCGACGGCGCCCATATCAGGACCTTGCTGCTCACCTTCTTCTTCCGCCAGATGCCGGAGCTGATCGAGCGCGGCCATCTCTACATCGCCCAGCCGCCGCTCTACAAAGTGACGCGCGGAAAAAGCTCGCAATACATCAAGGACGAGAGCGCCTTCGAGGAATTCCTGATCGGCTCCGGGCTGGAAGAGGCGTCGCTGACGCTTGCCTCCGGCGAGGCGCGGGCCGGACAGGATCTGCGCGGCTCGATCGACGATGCACTGGCAGTACGCCAGCTCATCAACGGGCTGCATACGCGCTACAACAGGGGTGTGGTCGAACAGGCGGCGATCGCCGGCGCGCTCAATGCCGATGTGCTGAACGATCTCGGCCGCGCCAACGCCATGGCCGAACGCGTCGCCCAGCGCCTCGACATCATCGCCGAGGACACCGAGCGCGGCTGGACCGGCCGGCTGTCGACCTCCAATGAGGGCGTCGGCGGCTACGTGTTCGAGCGCACGGTGCGCAGCGTCAAGGAATTCGCGCAGCTCGATGCCGGGCTGATAAATTCAGCCGACGCACGCCAGCTCGACCGCTATGCCCCGCGCCTCATGGAAGTCTATGGCGAGCCGCCGGTGCTGCGCCGCAAGGATGTCTCCGAAACCATTTCGGGGCCGCTGGCGCTGCTCAACGCGGTGTTTGCGACCGGCCGCAAGGGCCTGACCATGCAGCGCTACAAGGGCCTCGGCGAGATGAATGCCGAGCAGCTGTGGGAAACCACGCTCGACCCGAATGTGCGCTCGCTGCTGCAGGTCAAGGTCAATGACGCTACCGATGCGGATTCGCTGTTTTCGCGGCTGATGGGCGACGAGGTCGAACCGCGGCGCGAATTCATCCAGGACAACGCGCTGTCAGTTGCCAATCTGGACATTTGAGGGCTGGGGGCCTTGCCGCCGGAGCTCCACTCCGGGTCAGGCCTTTGGGTCCAGCTTCCGACCAAGGTCCACCGCGTCGCGCAGCACTTGCAGATGCGAGCGCGGCGCGGTGCCCGCCGGCAGGGCGATTTCGACGCCGTTTGCCGTCGATGACCAATAAAGCGTGTGGGTGAAGATACGGCCAAGTGAGCTGCGAAGCTCGACCTGGATGTTCTCCACACCGGGGCCGAAATTTTCCGTCATCGGACCGGAAATCGGATCGCCTGTCGCCCAGCCATTGCCGCGGTCGTAGACGTTCGTCCAGCGCGTTGCCGCAAACACCGCGCCATGATGCACCGCGCGCTGCGCCTTGCCTGCTTGGCTGTGCCTTCCTGGTAAAGCACGGTGCCGCCGGCGCGCCCGTCATCGGCAATCGGCGGGCAGGCCGAGAACAGGCGCTCGGCAAGGCCACGCCTGAATTCCGCGAGATTGTAGGTCACCAGGAATTCGCTGTGGGAGAGCGGACTGCCAAGCGTGACGAAATCGCTGATCTTCCAGGGCAGCGGGTGGTCGGCGTCCTTGGTCCGAAGCTGCTGGTAGAGCGCCCATTGGCCGCGCCGGAACCCGGCGAGGTCTTCAAGATTGTTTGGCCACGCTGACCCATCAGAGCCGAGCGTTGCCTTGTCGATGGCCTCGACCGCCGCCAGTTTGGCCTTGTCGCGGACCGCTTCCAGCCTTCGCGGCCGGAACTCGGCCCACAGGATCTGCAGCAAATCATAGGCGATGATCGACCCAAGGCTGTGCGAGACCAGCACGATGCGGTCGTAAGCATCGTCCTTCATCAGCGTCTTGAGCAACGTCAGGCCTCTGTCGCGGATCAGCGCACGCTTCTCGATCGTCGCCGCCTCGGCGCGCACATAAGCGGCGACGTCACCGAAATAGGGCAGGGCGAACTGATCCACCGCCCAGATGACAAAAGAAGCGAGGGTGGTGATCATCAGGCCGGTCGTCAAGGTAACGGCCTGTTGCCAGACCGATGTTGCCAGCACGAGTGCTGCGCCCAGAATGACGATAACGATCAGAAGTGTGGCGACGTAAAGCTTGCGGACGTCGGGCGGAATGTCGGCGGGCTTGCGCCACAACAGGTTCGTCACCCAGGCGGCCAGCCGGCCGCGCGTCGTGCCTTGCGTGATGTCGGCCCAATAAAGCTCGTAGAAATCGGTACGGCGGCCATCGACGTCGTAGGGCGTGGTGATGCGGCGCAGCTCGTGTGACTTGGTCCGGCTGTCGGGCGTGATCCAGCTCTGGTTGATCGTGGCGCCGGAAACGGCCGGATCGGGAATCTGGGCGTAGGGTGGAGCACGGGTGGGATCGCTGCTCCAGACCGCCTGGACGAATCCCCTCAGCGTACCCATCGGCCGCTGCTCGCCCATGCCGTGCACGATCACCACCGCCTGGCCGGGCTGCGCCTTTTTGTAAGCCAGCGATGCGACAGTCTTGGGCATCAGCGTCTCCGTTGACGACATCCGACGGCGGGAGTCGCTCATGCTACCCCCGGCTCACCGAGCCAACAATACACGGCAGCCCATGTGGAACTCCGTGAACCAATCCACAGTTTCGCAGTCGTGCCTCGGGCCGCGCGGAAAATAGTTCCGTTCCCGGCAAGCAAATCATTTCATTGCCCTTCGGAACGGAAATCGCTCAGGAACATTGTGACGACATCGATTAATTTCTCGCAGGGAGGCTCTTTATGGGACGCGGTATTTTGCTCTGGTTGCTCGGTATTCCGATCCCGATCATCATTCTCATCATGCTGTTCGTACGGTAGGAGGCGTCGATGCAGTCCACCGTGTCGGCTGTCGACGTATCCGCCTCAACAGAATCCTCCGCCCCGGCCGTCAGCTGGGGTCCGATCATCGCCGGCGCCTTCGCGGCCTCGACGCTGACCTTCATCCTCATGCTGCTCGGTTCGGGGCTGGGGCTGACCATGGTCTCGCCGTGGTCCGGCGCCAGTGCCTCGCTGACCACCTTCGCGGTGTCCGGCGCCATCTGGCTCATCATCGTGCAATGGCTGTCCTCCGGGGTCGGTGGCTATCTTGCCGGACGCCTGCGCACCAAATGGGTCGGCATCCACACCGACGAGGTCTATTTCCGTGACACCGCGCACGGCCTCCTCGCCTGGGCGCTGGCGACATTGCTGGTCGTCGGCATTCTCGGGTCGGCGCTGTCGGCAGTGCTTGGTTCAGGCGTGCAGGCGGCTTCTACTGTTGCCTCGGGCGCCGCCATGGGTGCTTCGGCCGGCGCGTCCGCCAATGCCGGCAGCGCACCGGCCGACAATGCGACATCCTATCTTGTGGATACGCTGTTCCGTCCGGCTGATGCCGCCAGGCTCGCGGCGGCCAATCCGGACAGCGATGCGGCTGCGGCCGGGCAGGCTTCGCGCATCCTCGTCGCCAGTGCGGCGGCAGGCGAAATTTCGGCTGACGACAAGACCTATCTGTCGCAGCTGGTCGCCGCCCGCACCGGGCTTTCCGAGGCTGACGCCAAGGCGCGTGTCGACGCCCTGGTGGCCAGGGTCGAGGACGCCAAGGTCAAGGCCAAGCAGGCCGCCGACGCCGCACGGAAAGGCAGCGCCACCTTCGCCCTGCTTGGCGCCCTGTCGCTGGTTATCGGCGCCTTCATCGCCAGCGCTGCGGCAGCACTGGGCGGCAGGCAGCGCGACGACGAGGAAGCGGTTTTCCTGACCAGCCGCTGAACCGGTCTTCAACATCGAAAAGCCCGGTCGAACCGGGCTTTTTTGTTTCCGATGATGGACCGACAACCTTCCAGTGGAAGGTTGCGGCGGGGTCAGTGATCCATGGCCTTGACGATTTCCTCGGTCATCTTCTTGGCGTCGCCGAGCAGCATCATGGTGCCGTCCTTGTAGAACAGCGTGTTGTCGATGCCGGCGTAGCCCGAGCCGAGCGAGCGCTTGACGAACAGGCAGGTGCGGGCCTTGTCGACGTCGAGGATCGGCATACCGTAGATCGGCGACGACTTGTCGTCGCGGGCGGACGGATTGGTGACGTCATTGGCGCCGATGACATAGGCGACATCGGCCTGCGCGAACTCGGAGTTGATATCTTCCAGTTCGAACACTTCGTCATAGGGAACATTGGCTTCGGCGAGCAGCACGTTCATGTGGCCGGGCATGCGGCCGGCCACGGGGTGGATGGCGTATTTGACATCCACGCCATTGGCCTTGAGCTTGTCGGCCATTTCGCGCAGCGCGTGCTGGGCCTGGGCGACCGCCATGCCGTAGCCCGGCACGATGATGACCTTCTGTGCGTTCATCATCAGATAGGCAGCGTCGTCGGCCGAGCCCTGCTTGACCGTGCGTTCGATGCCGTCATCGGCAACCGCCGCGGTCTCGCCGCCGAAGCCGCCGAGGATGACCGAGATGAACGACCGGTTCATGCCCTTGCACATGATGTAGGACAGGATGGCGCCGGACGAGCCGACCAGCGCGCCGGTGATGATCAACGCCAGATTGCCAAGCGTGAAGCCGAGTGCCGCGGCGGCCCAGCCGGAATAGGAATTCAGCATCGAGACGACGACCGGCATGTCGGCGCCGCCGATCGGGATGATCAAGAGGACGCCGAGCGCCAGCGACGCCGCGACGATGAGCCAGAACACCAGCTTGGCCTCGGTGGTGACCAGAAGCACGATCAGCACGATCAGCGCGATGCCGAGGACCGCGTTGATGATGTGACGGCCGCCGATCATGATCGGCTTGCCCGACATGCGGCCATCGAGCTTGAGGAAGGCGATGACGGAGCCGGTGAAAGTGATGGCGCCGATGGCAACGCCAAGGCTCATCTCGATCAGCGCCTGGGCGTGGATGTCGCCATTGGTGCCGATGCCGAAACTTTCCGGCGCGTAGATGGCGGCTGCCGCGACCATGACGGCGGCAAGGCCGACCAGCGAGTGGAAGGCGGCGACCAGCTGCGGCATCGACGTCATGGCGATGCGGCGCGCTGTAACGGCGCCGACGCCGCCGCCGATGGCCAGACCAAGCACGATCAGGCCAAAGCGCCCGGCGGACGGAGTCGCCAGCGCCAGCGTGGTGGCGATGGCAATGCCCATGCCGATCATGCCGTAGAGATTGCCTTGGCGGCTGGTGGTCGGATGCGACAGGCCGCGCAGCGCCATGATGAACAGGACGCCGGAGACCAGGTAGAGGAAGGACGCGAAGTTGGCGTTCATGGCTCTCTACCGGTCCTTCTTCTTGTACATGGCCAGCATGCGCTGGGTGACCAGGAAGCCGCCAAAGATGTTGACCGAGACCAGCATCAGCGCGACGAAGCCGAAGCCGGTGGCAATGCCGGAGGCCGAGATGCCGACGGCCAGCAGCGCGCCGACGACGATGACCGAGGAGATGGCGTTGGTGACCGCCATCAGCGGCGTGTGCAGCGCCGGCGTCACCGACCAGACGACGTAGTATCCGACGAATATCGCAAGTACGAAGATGGCGAAGCGGAAGACGAAGGGATCGATGGCGCCGCCGGACAGTGCGTGCGCGGCATCGCCCGCCGCATCGGCGCCACCGGGCGCGTTGGCCAGGTTCTGCACAGCCAGCCGGACGGCGGCACTTGCCTGGTCGAGCTGATCGAGGGCTTTCTGCAAGGTCTGATCCATCACGCGATCCCCTTCGGCTTGGCGGCGGACTTGCCGGCAGTGGCTTTGTCGGACGCCTTTTTCGGTGCAGCCTTCTTCGGCGTGGCATCAGCCACCATGGTCTCGGCCGGAATGGCCGCCGGTTCGACATGGGGCTGTTCCGCCGCCTTGGCGAAGGCTGGATGCACCACGCGGCCAGCGTCGGTCAGCATCGTCGCCTTGACCAGATCGTCTTCGCGGTTGATGGCGAGCGTCTTGCTGGTCTTGTCGACCAGCGTCTCGAGGAAGGCGAACAGGTTCCTGGCGTAGAGCAGCGAGGCCGATGCGGCGACGCGGCCGGGCACGTTGAGGTGGCCGACGATTTTCACGCCATTGGCCGTGGTCACCACCTGGCCTGCAACTGCGCCTTCGACATTGCCGCCGCGCTCGACGGCGAGGTCGACGATCACCGAGCCCGGCTTCATCGAGGCGACCATCGCCGCCGACACCAGCTTCGGCGCCGGACGGCCGGGGATCAGCGCCGTGGTGATGACGATGTCCTGCTTGGCGATGTGCTCAGCGGTGAGCGCTGCCTGCTTGGCCTGGTACTCCTTCGACATTTCCTTGGCGTAGCCGCCGGCGGTCTCGGCCGCCTTGAACTCCTCGTCCTCGACGGCGAGGAACTTTGCGCCGAGCGACGCCACCTGTTCCTTGGCGGCGGGACGAACGTCGGTGGCGGTGACGACGGCGCCGAGACGGCGCGCCGTGGCGATCGCCTGCAGGCCGGCAACGCCGACGCCCATAATGAAGATCTTCGCCGCCGGCACGGTGCCGGCCGCCGTCATCATCATCGGCAGCGCGCGGTCATACTCCGATGCGCCGTCGATCACGGCCTGGTAGCCGGCGAGATTGGCCTGCGACGACAGCACGTCCATCGACTGGGCGCGGGTGATGCGCGGCATGAATTCCATCGAGAAGGCGGTGACCCCAGCCTCGGCAAGCGCCGCGACCGCCGCGTCATTGCCGTAGGGATCCATGATGGCGATGACCGCCGCACCCGATTTGTAGCCCTTCAGCTCGGCGTCGGTCGGCCGGCGCACCTTCAGCACCACATCCGCCCGGCTCGCATCCGAAGCCTTGCCGATCGCGGCGCCCGCCTTGGCGAACTCCTCATCTGGAATGCGCGACCTGGTGCCGGCGCCTGTCTCGACGGTGACGTCGAAGCCCAGCGCCGCCAGCCGCTTCACGGTATCGGGCGAGGCCGCCACACGAGGCTCGCTGGCATCGGGCTCGCGAGGGATGAAAACCGTCTGTCCCACCGCATGATCCTTTCGGCTGGAACCTGTTTGCGCAAGAGTGCGGCTTTGCGAAAGAGTGCGGCCGGATGTCCGGCTACACCCCCTGGCAAGGGTCTGAAGAGACTATCGGAGAATGAAGGCGCCGAGGGCGAGGATCAGCACGAACAGGATGGTCGCGGAGAAGAAGCCGCCTGCGAAGAAGCCGAAAGCCATGGCCAGGAGCAGGGCGCCGCAGAACAGCGAGCCGTATTTGGCCAGCGCCAGAAAGCCATGATAGGTGCGGTCATGTTCGGCATAGTCCATCTTCGCGCCCAGTTCGACAGGACCGGTCGGCGTGTGATCAGCCATAGGAATACCCCTTCGAAGACATCTTTGAGGCACATAGCGAAAAGCCGGGCCAAGAGCAATGGCGCTATTGCCGCACGACCAGTGACAACAGCCTCAAAGGAATGTTGAAAGCCGGCGGCAGGGCTTGTCGCCGGCCTAACGTCGAACGTTGAGGGTTTTGCGTTTCAACCGGCTAGATGCGGAAACAGCCCGAGCAGCCCAATGACGATCAGATAGAGCGCGACGATGTAGTTGAGCAGCCGCGGCATCACCAGGATCAGCACGCCGGCAATCAGCGAGATCAGCGGGGTCAGTGCTAGCTCGGGAATATGCATGTCGGTTCCTTTCTATGGCCGCATCGGGGTCGTGACGTCCAGAACGCGGAAGCGGCCGGAAAGCTCCTCGCACCGGGCGCTAAAGTGCGCCGGTTTTGCCGACATTACGCTGCTTCGCGAAAATATTTGGCGGTGGGCAGGATGGTCAGCGGCGCGAGCTCGCCGGCCGGCGCCTTGGCAAACAGCATACGCCGCTCCAGCGCCGTCGACTGGAAGAAGGGAAAGCGCTCCAGCGTCGGGGCCATGTTCTGCTCGCAGATCGATTCATAGAAGAAGATCGGCATGGTGAAGGGCGGGTAGAGGCGCGGCTCGCCGACCTGCACCGATCCGAAGATGCGATGGTAGAAGGCCGTGTGCTCCTCGCGGATCATCGAAATGCAGCTGGTGGCGTTGAAGAAGGTGTTGGCGATAACCGCGAGCCGCAGCGTGACATAAGGCAGGGCGCGGTTGGCCGACGACATTTGCGGATCGATCGCCAACCGGCTCGGGTCGATGAAGGTCTCACCGCGCGCCAGCCGCAGCAGCAGCCGATCGCCGAAAACGGTCATGATCGGCGCTTCGGGGGTCTCACGGGTCAGATGGTGAAGCCTGACGGTGCTGACCAGCTCGCCATCCATGAAGACGCCGAAACAGTAGCAATTGCGCACTTCGTCAAGGTGATCGACGAGCTTCTGTTCGGTAATGGTGTCAAGCAGGCCGTGTGTATGAAAGGCCTTGTAGCGCAGCCGGTAGACCGCTTCGAGATCCTCGCCGCTTTCGCAGCGCCGGTATTCGACACGCTCGAGAACGTCGAGGACGTTGCGGGCGAACAAGGAAGGCGGGCCGGATTTGACTGCCGCACCCGAAAGCACACCTGACTGATGCGTGTCCATTACTTCCCCTCGTACCGCCGCAGGAGAACAATACCGGACGACCGAAGGAACAAGAAGATGAAACTCTAATCGTCTATGTTTACCGATCATTAACCTTAACAATCAGTTAACGCCTAGACAATACAACGCTTTTTAGACGGGCTTTTCAAGCGCAATTTAATGACGGGTCAGGGCGTGGCGAGTTTTGCCGCCGGCCGCAGCTCGGCGGCGAAAGGCCAGGTCACGTTGGACATGGTCTCTATGCCCGAGGCACTGAGTGCTGCGCCAAACAGGAAGCCCTGGACGAGGTCCGGCTTGACCGAATGCACCAGGATCTTCAGCTGTTCGAAGGTTTCCACGCCTTCGATGGTGACGGTCAGCCCGAGCACGCGAGTCAGGTCGACGATGCCCTTCAACAAGTCGAGCGAACGCTTGTTCTGGGTCACGTCCATCAGGAACGAACGGTCGATCTTGATCTTGTCGAGCGGCAGCTTGTGGAGGTAGCTCAGGCTTGAATAGCCGGTGCCGAAATCGTCGAGCGCAATGCGCACGCCAAGCTGCTTCAGTTCCTCGATATACTGGCGCGTTAGCGATTTGTCGTCGAGCAGCGCGGTTTCGGTGACTTCGATCTCGAGGCGGCCGGCGGCGAGCCCCGAAGTGGCAAGCGCGTCGCGAACCTTCTGGACGACGTCGCGGTTGCGGAAATCCTTGGCCGAAAGGTTGACCGAGACGCTGGTCTGGCCCGGCCATTTTGCGCATTCGGCGCAGGCAGCCGCGAGCACAAAAGTGCTGATCTCGGAAATGATGCCCATTTCTTCGGCCAGCGGAATGAAGATGCTGGGCGAAACCGGCCCGAGATCGGGATGATCCCAGCGGCACAGCGCCTCGCAACTGGCGATGCGCATGGTGTTCATCGCCACGATCGGCTGATAGACCACCCGCAGCGCCTTGCCTTCGACCGCCGTGCGCAGATCGGCCTTCATCAGCTGGCGGTTGCGGAACGCCGCATCCATCGCTGCCTCGAACAGCCGCCAGTTGTTCTTGCCGAGTTCCTTGGCCTTGTAGAGCGCCAGATCGGCCTTGACGATCATGGCGTCGACATCGGTGTCGTCGACCCTGGACAGCACGGCGCCCGCGCTTGCCTGGATGCGCAGACCGTGGCCTGCGACGTCGACCTCGCCCTGCAGATCGGCAAAGATCTGGTCGAGCAGGCCCGTCAGATGGCTTTCATCCTCGACGCGGTCGAAGAAGATCATGAACTCGTCGCCGCCGAAACGGCTGACATTGACGCCTTGCCCGGCGACGGTCGCCAGCCGCTCGGCAACGGCATAGATAAGTCCGTCGCCGACCGGATGGCCGAGGGTGTCGTTGACGCTCTTGAAATCGTCGAGATCGAGCACCGCCAGGGCGCACAGGCGGTCGCGGCTGCCCGACGCCATGGCCTCGCCGACCAGCTCATGGAAATACGCGCGGTTCGGCAGGCCGGTAAGGCTGTCATAGCGCGCCATGAAGCGGATTTTTTCCTCAGCCTCGACGCGGGCGGTGACGTCCTCGAAGGTGATGACACCGAGATCCTGATTGCCTTCGCGGGCCGAGAACTCGTAGTGCTGGCCATTGGAGAAGGAGACCAGCACCTTGCGGTCGCGGCCCTCGCGCAAGGCGCGCGTCAGCTGCGCTTCGACATAACGACAGTCTTTCGGCGCCAGCATGCCTCCGGCGACGCCGCGCAGGAGCAGCGAATGGATCGACCGCCCGAGCAGTTGGTCGGGCGAGCGCAGCGACATCAGATGCGCGGCTTCGGCATTGCCGACCACGACCTTGCCGTCGGGGCCGAGCATGACCAGGCCATGCGACATGGTGTTGAGCGCGCGGTTGAAGCGCTCGGCGAGCCTGGCGGCCGTCTTGCGCTCCGAAATGGCGTTGAACAGCACGGTGCGGACGTGGCTGGCCATCCGGGTGATGATGAAGATGAACGGCACGATGTAGAGGCCGAGGATGAAATCGCCGAGATGTCCCTTGAGCATCAGCCCGACCGCGATCGGCAGCACCACCGTGAAGGCCTGCACCGCAACCATGGTCTTGGAGCCGTAATTGCGGCCGACAATGGTCACCGTCGAGCCCATTATAACGGCGATGGCGGCGCTTTCCCCGAAGACATCGGGAATGAGATAGATTGAGGTGAAGCAGAAAAGCCCCATGAAGAAAGCCTGGATGGTGCCGCCAACCAGGTAGTAGCGTTCCCACTTCTTGGCTTGTTCATAAGTTTCGAAACTGCCTATGCGCAGGCCTTTGCGGATGCCGTAGTAACGGTAAAGCCCCGCCCCAAGCATAAGCGCGGCCAATGCAAGATAGGCCGGATGCCCCGAGGTAAAATAAACCAGAATGCCGATGAGGCCATGGCAAAATGCGCCAATCAGCAGGATCCCGGGATCGTTGAACAACGATCGCACGAACCCAGCATAGACGTCCTCACCTATCTCTGCGGCTTTGTTTTCTTGCATGGCCTGCGGTGTCGCACGAACCGCAGTCATGTCACATTCGCCTTAAGAAAGGTTTAGAGATGCCGTTTCGACGCTTGGCGTCAAGTCGGCTCCACCGGCGTAAACCGCGAAAATTCGTGTTCAGGTAAACAAGGCGTATCGATCACTCGGCGGCCTGAAGTTCAGGCCGCGCCGGCGTGTTGGCCAGCCGCTCGACAAGCCTTGTGCGCTCGCCCTCGGCCTTTTCGGCGCTGGCTTGCCTGACATGGCCGTAGCCGCGAATGAGCGCCGGCACTGAGGCAAGGGCGATGGCGGCCTCGATCCTGCCTGGCGCAAGTGCCTTGGCGACAAGCTCCAGATCGGCCTCATAGCGGGCCAGAAGCTGCCGCTCCATGCGCCGCTCGGTGCTGTAGCCGAACACGTCGAAGGCCGTGCCGCGCAGGCCTTTCAGCGCGGCCAGCAGGCGAAATCCCTTCATCATCCACGGGCCGAAGCTCGATTTCCTCGGCTTGCCGTCATTGCCGCGCCTGCCCATGATCGGCGGCGCCAGATGAAATTCGAGCTTTTCGTAGCTCTGGAACTGTTTTGACAGCTCCATAGCGAAGGAGCCGTCAGTGTAGAGCCGCGCCACCTCGTATTCGTCCTTGATCGCCATCAGCTTGAACAGATTTTTGGCGGCTGCCTCGGTCACCGCGGTCGAGCCGGGCACGGCCTTTGCCTCGGCGGCACGCAGGACCGCCAGCCGCTCGACATAGCGCCTGCCATAGGCGGCATTCTGATAGGCAGAGAGGAAAGCGACGCGGCGGGCGATGATATCGTCCAGCGTCTCGGCGATCTCAGTGGCCTTGCTCGGTTGCGCGATGAGGCCGCGCACAAACTCCGGCTGATGCGCGGCGCGCCGGCCCCAGCGGAAGGCGGCGATGTTCATCGCCACCGCCTCGCCATTCAATTCAATCGCTCTTTCAACGGCTTGCGCGGACAGCGGCAGCCCGCCATGCTGGAAAGCGAAGCCGAGCATGAACATGTTGGCGCCGAGCGAATTGCCGAACAATTGGGTGGCGGTGCGCGTGGCGTCGAAGAAATGCGTCTTGTCTTCGCCTGCAGCAGCACGGATCGCCTTCTTCAGGCGCTCGATGGGCAGCGAGAAATCGGCCGAGCGGGCGAATTCGCCAGGCATGATCTCGGCAGTGTTGGCAAGGAAGATGGTATGGCCTTCGCGCACCGCGCCAAGCACCTTCTTGGCGCCCGAGACGACGAGGTCGCAGCCGAGTACCAGGTCGGCCTTGCCGGCCGAAACGCGGATCGCGTGGATGTCGTCCGGCGTGCGGGCGATGCGGACATGGGTGAACACCGAACCGCCCTTCTGGGCGAGGCCGGCCATGTCGATCATGCCGCAGCCCTTGTCCTCGAGATGGGCGGCCATACCGAGCACAGCACCTATGGTGACGACGCCGGTGCCGCCGACGCCGTCGATGATCGCCGCCCAACCCTCGCTACCGAGCGGGAATTCGGCTGGCACCGGCACGCCGTCAAGCGGGTCGGAGCGCCCGGCAATGCCTTCGGCCTTCCTGATCTTGGCGCCGTGCACGGTGACGAAGGACGGGCAGAAGCCGTTGACGCAGGAGAAGTCCTTGTTGCAGCTCGACTGGTCTATTCTGCGCTTGCGGCCGAACTCGGTTTCGACCGGCTGGATCGAGACGCAGTTCGATTGCACCCCGCAATCGCCGCAGCCCTCGCAGACCAGTTCGTTGATGAAGACCCGCTTGTCGGGATCCGGGAAGGTGCCGCGCTTGCGGCGGCGGCGCTTTTCGGCGGCGCAGGTCTGGTCGTAGAGCAGCACCGAGACGCCCTCGACGTCGCGCAGCTCGCGCTGGACGAGGTCGAGGTCGTCGCGGTGGTGGATGGTGGCGCCGGAGGGGAATTCGGCCTTCCCCGCATATTTGTCCGGCTCGTCGGTGACGATGGCGATGCGCTCGACGCCTTCGGCGCGCACCTGCCTGGCGATCATGTCGACAGTCAGGCCGCCCTCATGCGGCTGGCCGCCGGTCATGGCGACGGCGTCGTTGTAGAGGATCTTGTAGGTGATGTTGGCATCGGTCGACAGCGCGAAGCGGATCGCCAGCGTGCCGGAGTGATTGTAGGTCCCGTCGCCGAGATTCTGGAAAATGTGGCCGCGCTTGGAGAATGGCGCCTGGCCGACCCATTGTGCGCCCTCGCCGCCCATGGCGGTGAAGCCGACCGTGTTGCGGTCCATCCACAGCGCCATGAAATGGCAGCCGATACCGGCGGCGGCGATCGAGCCGACCGGCACCTTGGTCGAGGAATTGTGCGGGCAGCCGGAGCAGAAGAACGGCGTGCGCGAACCGATATCGCTGGTGTCGGCAAGCATCGCCTGGAACTGGCGCAGCTTTGCCACCTTGGCAGTGATCTCTTCCGAAGGGCCGATTGTGCGCAGGATGCGCTCGCCCAGCGCAATGGCGATCTCGTTGGGGTCGAGCGCGCCCTTGGCCGGGAACAGCCAGTCGCCGCGCTCGTCCTTCTTGCCGACGATCATCGGCTGGGTGGCGGTGCCGTAGAGGTTTTCGCGCAGTTGCACCTCGATCAGCGAGCGCTTCTCCTCGACGACGACGATGGTGTCGAGGCCGCGGGCGAATTCGGCGATATGCTGCAGGTCGAGCGGCCATGGGCAACCGACCTTGAACAGGCGGATGCCGATGCGGCCGGCGGCGGCCTCGTCGATGCCGATGTCTTCCAGCGCCTGGCGGACATCGAGATAGCTCTTGCCGAGCGTGATGATACCGAGCTTCGGCGCGCGGCCGCCCGAATAGACGATGCGGTTCAGGCCGTTGGCATGGATGAAGGCGGATGCAGCGGCGCGCTTGTATTCATGCAGCCGCTCCTCCTGGCCGAGCATGTCGATCTCATCGCGGATGTTGAGGCCGCCGGGCGGCATATCGAACTCCGGCACGACGATGTTCAGGCGCTCGAGCGCGGCATCGACGGAGGCCGTGGATTCGATGTTGTCCTTGACGCATTTGATAGCCGCCCAGGTGCCGGCGAAGCGCGACATGGCAAAGCCGTAGAGGCCGTAGTCGATGATCTCCTGAACGCCGGCCGGGTTGAGGATCGGCACCATGGTGTCGACGAACAGGAATTCGGTGGCGTGCGCATTGGTCGATGATTCGGCCATATGGTCGTCGCCCATCAGCGCAAGCACGCCGCCATGCTTCGACGATCCCGCGAGGTTGGCGTGGCGGAAAACGTCGCCGGAGCGGTCGACTCCCGGCCCCTTGCCGTACCAGACCGAAAACACGCCGTCATGCGTGCCTTCACCCAGCAATCCCGCCTGCTGAGAGCCCCAGCAGGCGGTGGCGGCAAGCTCCTCGTTGAGGCCGGGCTGGAAAACGATGTCGGCCTGCGCCAGCTGCTTTTTCGCCCGCCACAGCTGCATGTCGAGGCCGCCGAGCGGCGAGCCGCGATAACCGGACACGAAGCCGGCCGTGTTGAGGCCGGCCCGTCGGTCGCGCTCGCGCTGCATCAAAAGCATGCGGATGACCGCCTGTGCGCCGGACAGGAAGATGCGCTCCTTACAAAGATCGAACTTGTCGTCGAGCGCGACGTCGTGCAGCGTCATCAGGCATTTCCTCTGCGGAGGCAGCACCGGGGGCGCGCAGCCAACGTAGGAGTGAGATGGCGCAGTCTTTCTCCGCTTGCAAGGCAGGTCAAACGAAATCGAAAGTGCCAGGCAAAGCGCAACGAACGATCCGCTGCCGTCGCGTATCCGGCACGAAATCGGTCCGCGGCGGTTGTCCGGCGACCGAAAATTTCCACGCAGTCGCGCCCGGCAAAGACGCGTCAGCCTTTCGAGCAATCCGGCTTCGGCTCACCCGGCAGCTTGCCGTCGGGATGGCCGGCAAGATCGGGATTGGCCGTATAGAGCTGGTCAACCACCAGCGGCCGGTCGGGAAGGATCGACTGGTCCTCGCTCGACATCAGCGTCGTGTCGATCTTCTGCAGGAACGTGCCGTCAGGACCCCTGATGCTGATGGAGATCGCATAGGGCTTGTCCTTGACGATGCAGGTGAGCGCCGGGCTCTCCAGGCTGACCTTGTCGAGCTTCGGCCAGACCTTCTGCTCGACTACCAGGGGAGGGCCGCCGGCCGGATTCTGGAAACTGGCGACCGCAACCTGGCCTTCGCCCATCGGCTGCAGGGGCCGCAGCGTCACGACATAGGTCGCCCGGGCGAGACGGTAGTTGAAGACGACGACCTTGCCGGAAACCTCGAACAGCTTGCCGTCGCCGCCGGTGTCGCGGCAGGCGCCAAGCGCAACGGCTGCAATGAGCGCTGCACCGACAAGGATCGAACGAAAAACAACCCTAGGCATTGTTGACCTCATGGGGCGCCGTGCGGCGGCGGCGATAGTGACGGCTTGCTTTCTGGCGGTTGCCGCACACAGCCATATCGCACCAAAGGCGGCTGGAATTGCGGCTCCTGTCGACGAACAGCCAGCTGCAATTGGGACAGATCCTGAGCCTGGCGACCGTGTCGTCGCGCAGCAGCGACAAGGCCGAAACCGCCAGCGCCGCCTCGAACGCGATCGGCGTCGATGGGTCGCCGAACGGTCTACCCGGTGCGCCGATTTCGGCCAGGCTCCGGTCGAGGCCGTTGGCGCAGGCCTTGAGAAAAGCGGCGAGGTCGCCGGCGGCAAGCGCACCTTTCGACACCGCGCCGCGAAACAGGCAGTCGGTCGTCTCGCGGATCGCCAGCACCACCGGGGCGATCCTGTCCGGCGAGGTCGCCTCCAGCGGTCTGCCGCCAAGCTCGGCACCGCGAAAGCCGCTTGCGGCATCGGCGAAGCGCGCGATCTCGGCCGGATCGTCAAAACGGTCGAAGGTCTTTTCCGGATCGTTGCGCAACACCACGGTGTTGGCCGTATCGAGCGCAAGAATGCCGCCGGTGAAGCGATGTGGGGTCCAAGATACTGTCATATCAGAAATCTAACCCATAAAACGCATTTGACAAGTTAGATTCTACGATGCAAACCTTGGCGCGGGCTCCGGCGCCCGGAAAGCTGTCTATGCTCTATTTCTTCCAGCAGGTGCTGAACGGGCTGCATTCCGGCGCGCTCTATGCGCTGCTTGCCTTCGGCTACGTGCTGACCAACGGCATCCTGCACCGGACCAATCTCGCCTATGGCGCGCTGTTCGCCTTTTGCGGCCAGACGATGATCCTGACCGTGGCCTTCGGCTATCAGGTATTGTGGCTGACCTTGCTGGCGGCAGTGGTGCTCGGCGTCGTCACGGCTTTCCTTTATGCCGCGCTGATCGGCCACGTGCTGGCGCGCAGCGTCTTCGAACCGCTGGCTGACCGCACGCCCAATGCCATTGTGGTGACGACGCTCGGCATCCTGCTGGTGCTGTCGGAAGCAAGCCGTATCGCCGCCGACACGCATGATTGGTGGCTGCCGCCGATGCTGGCGCAACCCATTGTCTTCGCTCAGGATGCCGGCTTCCAGGCGACGCTGACGCTGATCCAGCTCATCGATTGCGCGGTGGTTCTGGCGGCCATCATGCTCGCTGCATGGGCGTTTGCCCGCTCGGGCTTCGGTCGCCGTTGGCGCGCCGTCTCCGACGATCCCAAAGCGGCTGCCATGTGCGGCGTGGACGTGCGCGCAGTGTTCCGGCATGCGGTGCTGTTCGGCGGTTTCTGCGCCGCGCTGGCCGGAATCATGGCCGCCCTTTACTACGGCAATGTCAGCTTCGGCTCCGGCCTCGTCTACGGGCTGAAAATCCTGTTCGTGACGGCGGTGGGCGGCTATCTCTCTCCGCCTCGGGCCGCGCTCGGTGCGGCCGCCTTCGGCATGACGGAGTCGCTATGGGCCGGCTATTTCCCGATCGAATGGCGCGATGGCTGGATGTATCTGTTCCTGGTCGCGGCACTTGTGCTGATCGGTCCCGGCCGCGACCAGCAGAAGATCGCCTGATCGCCGCATCTGCTGTCAGACTTTGGTTGCATGACGCAGCAGCCGGTCGGCACTTATCCCCTGCCTCCCGTCACGACGGCGTTGATCGCGCCCATGCCATGTTGACCCGCCGAACCACGCACGGCATACCGTTGGGCCACAGCGGCGCGACGGAAAATAGGGGAGCCGGCGCGCCTTCGACCTCAGGGAGGAAATGCATGGCAGGGCTGCTCGCTCTATCCAGAACGATCGACCGTATGAACGAGTTCATCGGCCGGTGGATATCGTGGCTGATCCTGCTGGCAATCCTGGTCAGCGCCGCCAATGCCATCATCCGCAAGGTCTTCGACGTCTCGTCGAATGCCTGGCTGGAACTGCAGTGGTACCTGTTCGGCGCCGCCTTCATGCTGGCCGCCGCCTACACGCTGAAACAGAACGACCATATCCGCATCGACATCGTCTACGGCATGTGGTCGCGCCGCGTGCAGCACTGGATCGACCTGCTCGGTCATGTCTTCTTCCTGATGCCGTTCGTGACGCTGATGGTGATCTATTTTGTCCCCTACGTGTCGCTGTCGTTCCGCAGCGGCGAAATGTCGAACAATTCCGGCGGCCTGATCATCTGGCCGGCCAAGGCAATCCTGCTCGTCGGCTTCTTCCTGCTGGCGCTGCAAGGCATCTCCGAGATCATCAAGAAGATCGCCATCATGCGCGGCGACATGGACGATCCCAATCCGTTCATCTCGGTGCACGAACAGGCCGAGCTCGAGGCTAAAGCCCTTGCTGAAGAGGCCAAGGCGCTCGCCCAGGAGGCGCGCCCATGATCGAGTTCATCGCCCAGAACATGGCGCCGATCATGTTCGCTTCGCTGATCATCTTCCTGCTGATCGGCTATCCCGTCGCTTTTTCACTCGCCGCAAACGGCCTGATGTTCTTCTTCATCGGCGTCGTGCTGTCGCCCTATTCGGGCGGCTCGATCAACCTGGCGTGGCCGCTGCTGCATGCGCTGCCCGACAATTTCTACGGCAGCCGGGTGATGTCGAACGACACGCTCTTGGCAATCCCGTTCTTCACCTTCATGGGCATCGTGCTGGAACGATCGGGCATGGCCGAGGACCTGCTCGACACGATCGGCCAGCTGTTCGGCCCGGTTCGCGGCGGCCTTGCCTATGCGGTGATTTTCGTCGGCGCGCTGCTTGCCGCGACCACGGGCGTGGTCGCGGCTTCGGTCATCGCCATGGGCCTGATCTCGCTGCCGATCATGCTGCGCTACGGCTATGACCGCCGGCTGGCATCGGGCGTGATTGCTGCATCCGGCACGCTGGCGCAGATCATCCCGCCGTCGCTGGTGCTGATCGTTCTGGCCGACCAGCTCGGCCGCTCGGTCGGCGACATGTATGCCGGCGCGCTGATCCCCGGCCTGGTGCTGACCGGCCTGTACACGCTCTACATCCTGATCATGTCGATCGTCCGGCCGAACTCGATGCCGGCGTTGCCGCTGGCGGCCCGCACGCTTGGCCACGGCGTGCTGTCGCTGCTCGCGGCACTGCTGGTGGCAGTCGCGGCTTCCTATGCGGCATATCGCTACCTTGCGCCGGCGCATGGCGACAATGCCGATATCCTTGGCGCCAGCATCGGGGTGATCCTGATCTATATCGTGGCGATCGCCGACAAGGGCCTGAACATCAACATGATGTCCAGGTTGGCGCAGCAGGTGATCATCGTTTTGATCCCGCCTCTGGCGCTGATCTTCCTGGTGCTGGGCACCATCTTCCTCGGCATCGCCACCCCGACGGAGGGCGGCGCCATGGGCGCGGTTGGCGCCCTGGCGATGGCGGCAATGAAGGGGCGGTTGTCGCTGGATGTCATCAAACAGGCGCTCGCGTCGACCACCAGGCTTTCCTCCTTCGTGCTGTTCATCCTGATCGGCGCGCGGGTGTTCTCGCTGACCTTCTACGGCGTCAACGGCCACGTCTGGGTCGAGCATTTGTTGACGTCGCTGCCGGGCGGCGAAGTCGGCTTCCTGATCGGCGTCAACATCCTGGTCTTCGTGCTCGCCTTCTTCCTCGACTTCTTCGAGCTCGCCTTCATCATCGTACCGCTCTTGGCGCCGGCTGCCGATAAGCTCGGCATCGACCTGATCTGGTTCGGCGTGCTGCTCGGCGTCAACATGCAGACAAGCTTCATGCACCCGCCTTTCGGCTTTGCGCTGTTCTACCTGCGCTCTGTCGCCGCGCGCGTGCCCTATCTCGATCGCCTCACCGGCAAGCAGATCGCGCCGGTGACCACCGGCCAGATCTATTGGGGCGCCGTGCCCTTCGTCTGCATCCAGGTGATCATGATCGGGCTGACCATCGCCTTCCCGCAAATGGTCATGCGCTACAAGGGTGCGGCCGTCGATCCGGGAACGATCGAGATCAACTTGCCTGATATGCCAAGCCTTGCGCCTCTCGGCACACCACCACCAGCCAACGGTGGCCCATCACCCGCGGCGCCACCGTCGAACAATCTCTCGCAGCCGCCGAATTTCGGCGAGACGCCGCCCGCCAAGCCGGCGGCGCCGGCGACCGACCTGTCGCAGCCGCCGAACTTCAACTGATGTGTGAACACTGAGAACCTGAGTGAGGATGTTATGAGAGCCGTGCGCCTGGAAGCCGTGGGCAGCATTGCGCTACGGGAGGTCGACAAGCCTGTTGCGGGACCGCAGGACGTTCTGGTGCGCGTCGAAGCCTGCGGCGTTTGCGGCACCGACCGTCACCTCCTCCACGGCGAATTCCCTTCGAGCCCGCCGGTGACGCTTGGTCACGAATTCTGCGGCATCGTCGAGGCTGTCGGCGACGCGGTTTCCGGCATCGCCATCGGTGACCGTGTTACCGGCGATCCCAACATCTTCTGCGGACGCTGCAGTCATTGCCGAGCCGGCCGCGTCAATCTGTGCAGCAATCTCAGGGCCATCGGCATCCATCGCGACGGCGGCTTCGCCGACTACGTCGTGATGCCGCAGAGCCAGGCCTTTCTTCTGCCTGCGAACCTCAAGCCAACGCATGGCGCCTTCTGCGAGCCGCTGGCCTGCTGCCTGCACGCTGTCGACCTCGCCGGAATCAGACCCGGCGCTGCCGTGGTGGTGCTTGGTGGCGGCGTCATCGGCCTGCTTACCGTGCAATTGGCGAGGCTCGCAGGAGCGGCGACAATCATCCTGTCGACGCGGCAGGCCTCCCGCCGGGCGCTCGCCGAAGAACTCGGTGCAACGGCGACGGTCGACCCAAGTGCGGTCGACCCGATCGAGGCGATCGCCGGCCCAGCCGGCCTTGTGCCCGGCGGGGCCGACGTGGTGCTCGAATGCGCCGGTGTCCCCGATACCGTCGAACAATCGATGCGGCTGGCGAAGTCCGGCGGCTCGGTGGTGATCGTCGGCGTGATGCCGCAAGGCGTGAAAGTGCCCTTCGAACCGTTCGACATCCTGTTTCGCGAGCTGAAGGTTCTCGGCTCGTTCATCAATCCCTTCACCCACAGGCGGGCGGCGGACCTTGTCGCGTCCGGCGCAATCGAGATCGACAAGCTCATCTCCAGACAGGTCGGCCTGGACGGAGCCCCCTCGGTTATCTCCAACCCGGCCGCCCTCGGCGAGGTCAAGGTGTTGGTGGTGCCGGGCAGGGAATGAAGGGCAGCCTCAATCCTGCGACGTTGGCGATTGGCGAAACGACGATGACCGCGTCCCTCTCCCTGTCACTATACGGGGAGAGGATGCCGGCAGGCAGGTAAGGGGCAGCGTCAACGCTTGGATGGATAAGGTATAATTTCGGGCTCAAGGCGCCTACCAGGCCCAAGGCGATCGCCGAAGTTTGCGCCGCCCCTCATCCCCCTGCCGGGACCTTCTCCCCGTATAGTGACGGGGAGAAGGGGCTAATGTTCCTACAGCTTGCCGTTGCGCTGCTGGACCATCATGAAGGTATCGTAATTGTACTCGGCCACCTGGGCCCACAGATAGTGCTCCTTGCGGAAGCCCTTGATCGAGTCCCAGATCTTCTTAAACGGCGCGTTGGTGGCTTCCATTTCGGTGTAGACCTCATTGGCCTTCTCGAAACAGGCGGCCATGATGTCCTGGCTGAACGGGCGCAATTTCGCGCCGCCGGCCACCAGCCGCTTCACCGCTGCAGGATTGAGATAGTCGTATTTCTGCAGCATGTTGGCGTCTGCCGCGTGCGCGGCCGTGTGCACCAGCGACTTGTAGGCCGGCGAAAGCTCTTCGTACTTCGCCTTGTTGAACAGGAGATGGACGGTCGGACCGCCTTCCCACCAGCCGGGATAGTAGTAGTAGGGCGCGACCTTGTAGAAGCCGAGCTTCTCGTCATCATAGGGGCCGACCCATTCGGCGGCGTCGATGGTGCCCTTTTCCAGCGCCGGATAGATGTCGCCACCGGCGATCTGCTGCGGCACGACACCGAGCTTCGAGACCACTTTGCCGGCAAAGCCGCCTATGCGCATCTTGAGGCCGGACAGGTCGGCGACGGTGTTGATCTCCTTGCGGAACCAGCCGCCCATCTGCACGCCGGTGTTGCCGCCGGGCAGGCCGAAAAGACCCTGCGTGGCAAGAAACTCGTTGAACAGGTCGATGCCGCCGCCATGATAGTGCCAGGCATTCATGCCGCGCGCGTTGAGCGAGAACGGCACTGCCGCACCCAGCGCCCATGTCGGGTCCTTGCCCCAGTAATAGTATGACACCGTGTGGCAGGCCTCGACGGTGCCGGCCGTGGTGGCGTCGGCCGCCTGCAGGCCGGGCACGAGTTCGCCGGAGGCGAAGACCTGGACCTGGAAATTGCCGTCCGTCGCCTCAGACAGCATCTTGGAGAAGACTTCCGCGCCGCCATAGATCGTATCGAGTGACTTGGGGAAGGATGACGCCAACCGCCACGTCACTTTCGGATTGGACTGGGCGATTGCCGGTGCGGCTAGCGTAGCGGCAGCCGCCGCTGCGCCCACGCCGGTGACCCCGGCCTTGCGGATGAATGAACGACGATCCATGCAGTTCCTCCCTATTGGACCAACAACCGATATCAGGGACATCTCCTCACGTCCGGTATCGATTTGCCCGAAACAATACACGGGCAAAAGGTCGAGTCCAGCATGGTGGCGGGATTTGACGGCGGCGCTGGCGACAAATCCGCGGGCCGGCCGGCCAGCCTGCAACTATAGTCTAACGTTCGCCGCGTGGCCCATGCGAGATGGCGAAACTTGCCATGGAAAAGCGCCTTCGGATCGCCTATTTTGCAGGCACAATAGCTATTCGCTTCGCGCCAAATGGAATCCGGACCCAAAATGCACCAGCCGCTCGTCGCCATATCAACCGACGTCCGTCAGTTCGACAACTACACCTGGCATGCCGTCCCGCAGCAATATATCGAGGCAGCACTTTCCGGCGCCGGCGTGTTCCCGCTTTTGGTGCCGTCATTCGGTGACCGGCTCGACTTCGACGAGCTGTTGTCTTCGGTCGACGGTGTCATCGTCACTGGCTCGAAGTCCAACGTGCATCCATCGCTCTATGGCGGCGACGCCAGCGAAGCCAACGGCCCCTACGACCCGGCGCGCGATTCCACCACGCTGCCGCTAATCCGCAAGGCGATCGAGCGCGGCGTGCCGCTGCTTGCCATCTGCCGCGGCATCCAGGAGTTGAACGTTGCGCTGGGCGGCACGCTTGGCACCGAGATCCAGGAGCGCGAAGGCTCGCTCGACCATCGCGCGCCGGTGAGCGACAACCAGGACGAACGCTTCGCCATTCACCAGACCATTTCGATCAAGCCGGGCAGCTGCCTGGCCGGCGTGTTTGGCGCCGGCGACATCAAGGTCAACTCGCTGCACCGCCAAGGCATCGACCGGCTCGGCTCGAAGCTGCAGGTCGAGGCGGTTGCCGGCGACGGCACGGTGGAGGCAGTTTCGGTGAAGGACGCCCGCGCCTTCGCCGTCGGCGTGCAATGGCACCCCGAATACTGGGTCAAGTCGGACGGCAACTCGGCCAAGATCTTCCGCGCCTTCGGCGATGCGGTGCGCCTGCATGCGGCGGCGAAGGCCGGCGCGCGGGCGGCGGCGGAATAAATCCCGACGATCAATTGCCGGCGGATTGATCCCGTTCGCCGGTTGTCGCCAGCGAAAGCAGCGGCGTGGCCGGAGCGTAGGATTCGTAGCCGTCGCCATCCGCAACCGAGAAGGTGACGATCGGGTCGGTGCCGTCGGCGCTGAACGCGATCGTGCCGTCCTCGCCCTCTCGCCAGAATTTTGCCCGCTCGATCCCCGGCAGCAGCCCGCGGCAGTTCGGCGCCACGGTCAACAGCGACAGGCCATCGTCAATCGCGGCGCCGCGGCTAACCGCGCAGTCGCCTTCGTCGCCATTGGCGACCAGCCTGAAGGTGGTTGCCGGCCTTGCTTCATTGGCCGAACTTTCACTGCTGCCGCCGTGAAACAGCTGAAAGCCGGCGAAAAGTGCCGCTGCCGCAATCAATGCCGGAAGTTTCGTCATCTTGCACTCCGCGCCCCCCGGCGCAGATGCAGAATGATTCCAAAGCGTTAAGCCGACGTTAACGAGTGTGGCAGACAGCCGCTCAGCTTCGTGGCTTGACTTGCGCCGTCTCCGGCACCGGGGTCAGTGGCCGGCGCTCGCTGAACCAGGATACCAGATTGTCGACGCACAGATCCGCCATGGCGCGGCGCGTGTGGTGCGAGGCCGAACCGACATGGGGCAAAAGCGAGGTGTTGGGCGCCTCCAGCAAAGCCTTGGGCACATTCGGTTCATCGGCGAAAACATCGAGCCCGGCCGCGGCGATGGTGCCGTTGGCAAGCGCTGCGGCGAGGTCTGCCTCGTCGACCGTGCTGCCACGGCCGATGTTGACGAAAACGCCGTTGGCGCCAAGCGCCGCCAGGATTTCGGCATTGACCGCCTTCTCCGTGGAAGCGCCGCCCGGCACTACGGAAATCAGCGTATCGACCGCTTCGGCAAGGCCCTTCAGCGTCGGGTGGTATTCATAAGCCAGACCTTCGACCTTGCGCCTGTTGTGGTAGGCCACCGGCAGCCCGAACGCTTCCAGCCGGCGCGCAATGGCAAGGCCGATGCGGCCCATGCCGAAAATGCCGACATGCCGACCGCGCAAGGTCAGCCGGCTCAGGGGATAGTTGCCCTTCTTCACCCAACTGCCGTCGCGCAGCCATTTCTCGGCGTTGTAAAGTTCACGCACGGTGTTGAGCAAAAGGCCGATCGTGGTGTCGGCGACCTCCTCGGTCAAAACATCGGGGGTGTTGGTGACCATGATGTTTTTCTTGGCCGCATGGCCGGCATCGACCGAATCATAGCCGACGCCGAAGGAGGCGATGAGTTCGAGGTTGGGCAATGCATCCATCAATGCCGCATTGACGCCGGCAAAGGACGCAATGGCGCGCACGTCATGGCGCATCTCCTCGGTGACCAGGGCGGGATCGGCTCGCTCTATCTTGACCCGCTTGAAGGTGCGGTCGATGCGCTCGACCGCATGGTCGTTGAAATGTCCCGGCACCAGAACGGCGACGGTCTGCAACGCATCAGTCTTGGTCATTCACGCTCCACCGGCTTGCCGGTCGACTGGCGCACATGCAGTTCCGGCTTGATCAGTTCCTGTGACGGCCGTACCGCCTGTCCGTTCAGCTTGTCGAGCAGCGCGCTGGCGGCACGGCGGCCGACCTCTCGCTGGCCATTCCAGACTGTGGTGAGCGCCGGTGTCGCGATTGCCGCCTCCTCGAGATCGTCATAGCCGGTGACCGAGATGTCGGCGCCCGGCACCAGGCCGGCGCGGGCAATGCCGTTCATCAGGCCGATGGCGACCAGATCATTCCAGCAGCAAGCGGCGGTTGGCTTGTCTTTAAGTGCCAAAAACTGTCCAGCCGCCTCGAATCCGCCCTGCTTGGTGCGCGGCCCGGCGATGCGCCAGGACGGCCTGACCTCAAGCCCGGCGGCCTCCATGGCGTTGAGATAGCCCTGGTAGCGGTCGCGCCCTGTCGAGGTCTGGTCGGTGCCGCCGATCATGGCGATGCGCTTGTGCCCGAGCGAGATCAGATGATTGGTGGCAAGTGCCGTGCCATAGGCATCGTCACCACGAAACACCGGCACGTCGGCGCCTTCCACGCTGCGTGCGATCAGCACCGCCGGCAGGCCGTTTTCCTCGGCCATGACGATGTCGGAAGCCGGCGTGCCGATGGCCGGCGACATGATGACGCCGTCGGCGCCAAGCTGCAGCAGCGTATCGATGAAGGTGCGTTGCTTTTCCAACTGGTCATAATGGTTGGACAGGATGAAGGTCTGCCGGCTGCGATCGAGTTCGCTTTCGATCGAGCGCAGGATCTCGGCGAAGAACGGGTTCATGATGTCGTGCACGACGACACCGACAATGCCCGAGCGCGAGGTGCGCAGTGAGGCGGCGCGGCGGTTGTAGATATACCCGATGGCCCGCGCATGTTCCTTGATGCGGTCACGCGTGGCGCCGGCGACCAGCGGGCTGTCGCGCAAGGCGAGGGAGACCGTGGCCGTGGACACGCCAAGCGCATCCGCGATCGTCGAAAGCTTGATCTTTTGTGCCAGCCCTTCGCTCCCCGAGTTTTTTTAAAATTTTTTAAATGCGGCGTTATGCCATCGGATTCGGAGCAAATCAAAGTTTTTTCGCCAGCGCCTCCGCCTCGGCATCGACGGTCGTGCGATTGCGCAGCCGCAAACGGTGCTCGCGATGGATGATGTAAAGGCCGCTGGCGACGATGATGGCAGCACCCACCAGCGTCCAGCGGTCGGGGAACTGGTGGAAGATGATCCAGCCGGACAGGATCATCCAGACCATCTGCGAATAGGGGTACGGCGCCAGCGCCGTGGTGGTCGCCAGGCGGTAGGCCTGCACCAGCAGCCAGTGGCCGCCGGCGCCGAACACGCCCAGCATCACCAGTATGAACCAGTGCCAGCCATCCTGCGGCAGCCCATGCGAGAACGGCAGCATCGGCAGAAGCAGCACGGCCGGCGCCAGCGCCGAAAACAGGATCAGGCTTTCCGAGGTTTCGCTGGCTGACATCCGCCGCGTCATGATGACGTAAAAACTGTTCGACAGCATCGAGCCGAGCGCGAAAAGATGGCCGATGCCGAACACGCCGATGCCCGGCCTTGTAATGACGAGCACGCCGACAAAGCCCGACAGGATTGCCAGCCAGCGCCGCCAGCCGGCCCATTCACCAAGCAGCGGTCCGGCAAGGGCGGTGATCACCATCGGCCCGAAGAAGTAGATCGAGGTGGTCTCGGCCAGTTGAAGCGTTTTGAGCGCCATGACGTTGCACATGGTCGAGCCGAACAGCAGACCGCCGCGCAGGATGTGGGCCGGCAAATTGTTGGCGCGGAAGCGCGACGGCTCGCGCCAGCCGCGCAGGAAGACGCCGACAAGCAGGACATGGACGGTGAAGCGGGCCCAGGCGACGATCAGCCCCGAGACGCCGGCCAGCACCAGATATTTGCTCGAGGTGTCGAGAAAGGTGAAAAAGACATAGGTCGAAAGCATGAACAGCATCGCCGCGGGCGGCGTTGCGCTTTCGTCTGATTTTGCGGGGACGTTCAAATGTCAGGCCGGGCAGGGAGGATCAACGCTTAACCTTTGCGGCAATCGCCTGCGCCCGGCAAGCCAAAAGCGACTGGCACAACAGGCGTCTGAGACAGGTTCAGCGCAGGCCGATCCGATGCCAGCTAAGGCGCTTTGCGTTCCGCTGCGACGTTCTGACATCCGGTGCTTTGCCGTCGGATGCCACTTGCGCCTGGAGATGAAGCCACAACGCCTCGGCGACGGGTCCATGCGGTCGGTCGCGCCGGCGCACCGCCGCCAGGATCTCCGTCCGGCCGGGCAGATGTGCACCAGCGATCGAGATCAGCCTCCTATCCCGCAGTTCGTCCTCGATCAGCCATGCCGGCAGATGGCCCCAGGCCAGTCCGTGAAGGATCAGTTCCTTCTTCATCAGATGATCCGGCGCCGAGCACTGATGCGCGCCGTCGATGAGGAAATAGCTCTCCGGCGCTGGCCGCCGCGCCGTGTCGCGGATCACGCACTGGGTGAAGGGCCGCATCTGCTCCGGCGCAATCTCGCGGCCAGGCGCGAACGGAAGGAACCCAGGCGCCACCACCGGCACGAGGGGCACCGCGCAGAGATCGATCCGCTCGAGATGCGGATCGGAAGGATCCGCGCGATGGAAGATGAGGTCAGCCGAGCCTTCCATCAACCGTTCGAGCGGACCGCCGACCGCCTCGTACTCCAGGTGCAGGCGTGTCCCGGTGCGTTCGGCAAAGAAGCCGCTGAGCATACGCAGGATTTGCGGTCGCGGGCAGAGATCACCCATGACGACACGCAGGACCGTCTCCTCGCCACTCGCCAACTGGCCCGCATAGGTTCGCAGATGGTCGAGCTCGCGCAATGTCAGCTGCGCTCGCGCGTGAAACTCGCGGCCCGCCTCCGTCAGCTCCACCCGATATCCGCTGCGGTCGAGAAGTGTGAGCCCGAGCAACTGCTCGAGGCGTGCGACAGCGGCGAAGACGGATGGATGCGATCGGTTCAAGGCAAGGGCGGCCGCCTGGAAGCTGCCCTCGCTTGCCACGGCGTCAAAGCACCGTAGGTCGTGGAGTTTCAGACCATTCATTATCGCCAAAACCTACTGAGATTGTCCAATCATAGTAATTTTCCTGGATAATTACGAGGCCTAGGGTGGCTCATTCAAAGGGCGGCGGGAGCATCGAACTCCTTTCGCCAGGGTGAGATGAGGACCAGATGACTGACACGCTTTATTTTACGACGGGCGACGGCTGCCGGATCGCCTATCAGCTGGCGGGGGCCGGCCCTGTGCTTGTGCTCTCGAATTCCATTGCGACGAACCTGCATATGTGGGACCGGCAGCTTGCGGAATTTGCCGGATCTTTCCGGGTGCTGCGCTATGATCTGCGCGGCCACGGCAGTTCCGATGCTCCGGCCGGAGCCTATTCGCTCGATCGGCTGGGCCGCGACGTCCTTGAGTTGCTGGATGCGCTTCAGATCGCCCGCGTGCATTTCTGCGGGCTGTCGCTGGGCGGCTTCGTAGGGCAGTGGCTGGGTATCCATGCCCCGGACCGCATCGAGCGTCTCATCCTTTCCAACACCTCGCCACATCTCGGGCCGGCTTCTTACTTTGACGAGCAGATCCGTACTGTCCTTGCTGCGAGCAACATGTCGGCCGCCGCGGACATGTTCATGCACAACTGGTTTCCCGCCTCGATGCTTGCCGGCCCAAACGAAACCGTCGACGCGTTCCGCGCGATGGTCCTGGCGACGCCGCCCCAAGGTCTCGCGGGATGCTTCGCCGCCGTACGCGATTGCGATCTGCGCCGGACTGTCTCCCTCATTACCGCCCCCACTCTGGTGATCGGTGGAGAAGACGACAAGGTAACGCTGGCAAGCCACAGCGAGGCGATCGCAGCCAGCATCCCCGGCGCCACGCTTACACTGCTTCCGGGCGTCCATATGCTGAACGTCGAGCGGCCGACTGAATTCATGAGCGCCGTTACACGCTTCCTGCTGAATTAGGCGTGCATGCGGGCGCCCTTGGTGATCTTGTCGACGAGTTTCTTGTCGGCACGCAGCGCGATGCCGACGATCTTGGCGTCCTCAGGGCCGAACTCGGCGAAGACGGCGCGGTTGGCCGCATCGAAGCCGGTGGCAAACATCTCCTCGACATAGGCTGACGCCGTCACGCCCCGCTCCAGCGCCTTCCGGTGGATGGAGTTGAGCGTCGGCCCATCGGCCGAAAGCACGATGACCGGCTGGATCGACAGAGGATTGTAAAGGTTGCCGGCGCGGTCGCGGTAGGGTTCGCCGATAATGTCGGGGAATTGCGCGACGACGCCGCTGCTCAGGAAGGCCGTGACGTTGAGCTTTTGCCAGACGGCGAGATCGTCCCGCAGCACGATTGCAAATTTCGTATCGAACACCAAAATGAGGACTCCGGAGCACGCCCATGAAGGGCAGGGATAGGTGATGACGCACGATCTAGACGGTGAGGCGACACAGGGTCTTGGACGTTCGTGCGCGGATGAAGACCGGATCGTCTCGGCGCCAGGCAGGACCGGCATCGAGCGCATCGAGGCGCATTTCCATGGCAAAGCCTTCGACCTGCACCGTCATGATACGCTTGCCGTCGGCGTGACGCTTTCCGGTGTGCAGCGCTTCCACTACAGGGGCACTGTCAACCACAGCCTGCCCGGCCAGGTTATCGTGCTGCATCCCGACGAAGTGCACGATGGCGGCGCCGGGACCGAGGATGGTCTGCGCTACCGGATCCTCTATCTGGAACCCTCACTGCTGCTCGACTGCCTCGACGGCGCGCCGCTGCCTTTCGTCAGGGATGCTGTGGTCAGCGATCCTGCCTTGCGTGGCACGCTGCTTTCGGCCCTGTCGCCGCTCTATGAGGAACTGGACGAGCTGTTCGTCGCCGATTTCGTTGCGGAGCTGGCGCAGCATCTGGGGCGTCATGCGGGACAGAAAGCAAAGCCGATGGGGAAGTCGGCCTCGCGTGCGGCAGCGCTGGCGCGCGGCTATCTCGAGGAGAATGCCGAGCGGTCCGTTCGTTCCGATGAGCTGGAAGCCGTCACCGGGCTCGACCGCTATGCGCTGTCACGCCATTTTCGCGCGACCTATTCCACCAGCCCGCATCGGTTCCTGCTGATGCGCCGGCTGCAAAAGGCAAGACGGATGATCGAGGTGGGCGAGCCGCTGGCCGAGATTGCCGTTGGCGCCGGCTTCAGCGACCAGAGTCATTTCAACAGGCATTTCAAGAAAGCATTCGGCCTGACGCCCGGCCGCTGGTCGGCGCTGGTGCGCGGCCCTTCGGTGGCGGCCTAGCTCAAGACACGCGGCCGCCGTGCCGGTCAGTCGTCGATGTCGGCGTCGTCGTCGACGAGCACCAGCTCCTCGTTCGACAAATTGGCCTCGATGCGGGCGAGCAGCTTGAACAGCGTCTTCTGTTCTTTCTTGTCGAGGCCCTTCAAGGCCTGCTTTTCGGTCTTCTTCACCGACTTCTCGATGGCGTGGATGATCTCGCGGCCGGTGTCGGTGAGAAAGATATGCGCCTGGCGTGCATCCGCGGAAGAGGCGCGCTTTTCCAAAAAGCCCTGGGCCTGCAGCCGGTTGATGGTCTTGGTGATGGTCGGCGGGCGCACGCCGAGGCGGCCGGCGAGATTGCCGGGCGTCTGGCCGTCCTCGCGGTCGAGCGTCAGCATGATCTGGTCCTGGCCGGCATAGAAGCCGTGCGCCAGAAGCCGCGCCGCCAGCGCGGTCCTTGCCAGCCTTGCCGCCGAATGCAGCCGGCTCATCGTTGCAGTCTTGTCCGCCTTGGCCATGGTGATCCCTCTTCGGCCGTACCGGTGCGTGCAGCATAGACGCAGCCGGCCGGTTGGCAATCGACGATCCAAAAGATTCCGGCTTTCGAAACAGCTTTGCCGGCAAGCATTTGTGGTGCTCGAAATGGTGATGCCAGATGTTTATTTCAGTTAGATGACAAACGAGTTTCCGCCAAGGCGATTGCAACGGTTTGACGCGGCGCGGCTCAGCACAGGTCAACGAAGAGGCGTTTCCGGCGACACGTTGATGGTCGGCATCCCTCGCACTCGGCCTCTCGGGTCTACCCATCCGCTTCGTCAATCCTGGGTCAAACACCCAGGCGGTTTGCCTCGTGCAAAAGGCCGGCACACATCCTATATCAGGCCAACAATCCCTTCTTGCGGCCCGCAATTCCGTGGCCCAGCCATTTCGAGGCAAGATATGAGCGAAGCACAGACGCAAATCCCCGTGACCGTTCTCACCGGCTATCTCGGCGCCGGCAAGACGACGCTGCTCAACCGCATCCTGTCGGAAAACCATGGCAAGCGTTATGCCGTCATCGTCAATGAATTCGGCGAGATCGGCATCGACAATGATTTGATCGTGGAATCCGACGAGGAAATCTACGAAATGAACAATGGCTGCGTCTGCTGCACGGTGCGCGGCGACCTGATCCGCGTCGTCGAAGGCCTGATGCGCCGTCCCGGCCGCTTCGACGCCATCGTCGTCGAGACCACCGGCCTCGCCGATCCTGTGCCGGTGGCGCAGACCTTCTTCATGGACGACGACGTGCGCTCCAAGACCAAACTCGACGCTGTCGTGGCCCTGGTCGACGCCAAGCACCTGCCGCTCAGGTTGAAGGATTCCAAGGAAGCCGAGGACCAGATCGCCTTCGCCGATGTTGTCGTGCTGAACAAGACCGATCTGGTGACGCCCGAAGAGCTGGCCAAGGTCGAAGCCACCATCCGCGCCATCAACCCGGCGGCCAGGATCCACCGCACCACGCGCGCCGGCGTGGCGCTGTCGGAAGTGCTCGACCGCGGCGCCTTCGACCTGTCGCGCGCATTGGAAAACGATCCGCATTTTCTCGAGGCGCACGATCATGATCACGACCACCATGATCACGACCACGATCACCACGACCATGATAACGACCATCATCATCACGATCACGCGCATCCCTCCGACATCCATGACGTGACCGTGCAGTCGGTGTCGCTGCGCGGCGGCGAGATGGACCCGAAGAAATTCTTCCCGTGGATCGAGAAGATCACTCAGATGGAAGGTCCCAACATCCTGCGGCTGAAAGGCATCATCGCGCTCGAGGGCGACGACGAGCGCTATGTCATCCAGGGCGTGCACATGATCATCGAAGGCGACCACCAGCGCGCCTGGAAAGACGGCGAAAAGCATGAGAGCCGGCTGGTGTTCATCGGCCGCGAGCTTGACGCCGAACGGCTGAAGAAGAGCTTTGACGCCTGCCAGGCGGCTTGATTTCCGGACTCTATGGCGCTAGCGCTGCCCGCTCTTCCTTCTCCCCTTGTGGGAGTAGGTGGCCTCGCGAAGCGAGGTCGGATGAGGGGTGCTCCAGCTCGGCACCGACGGCGATCCGTCCAACACCCCTCATCCGTCTCGGCGCTGCGCGCCGATCCACCTTCTCCCACAAAGGGGAAGGTTGACGCCAGGCCTGGCCGCCTCAATGGCTTCCCGGGAGTGGTGACAGCTTCATTGGAATGGTCCTGATGCCCACAGTTGCTCCCCTCGACCTGGAAGGTCACTGCCTTGCCGCCGTCTTCCTCGACAACGTGCCGCATTTTGCGCTGGCCGATGGGACAGTTCATAGGCTCGACAACGGCCACAAGACAATTCAGGCCAATGACGGCCTGCTCTCCACGTTCCATGACGCCGCCAACGACCGCCTGATCACCGGCGGCGAGGACGGCAAGATTTTTGCCGTTGCCGCCGGCGGCAATGTCAGCGAACTCGCCAGCGCCGGCAAGAAGTGGATCACCAGCGTCGCCGCCGGGCCGCAAGGCGCTATCGCCTATGCCACAGGCAAGACTGCGTTCGTGCGCTTTGCCGACGGCAAGACCAAAGAGTTTGCCCATCCGCGTTCGGTCGAGGGGCTGGCCTTCTCCCCCAAGGGCATACGCTTCGGCGTCGCCCGCTACAATGGCGCGACGCTGCATTTCCCGGCCGCCGAGGGCAAGCCGGTGGAGCTGGAATGGGCCGGTGCCCATACCGGCGTCACCTTCTCGCCGGATGGCGCCTTCCTCGTCACCACCATGCAGGAAAACGCGCTGCATGGCTGGAAGCTCGCCGACGGCAAGCACATGCGCATGACCGGCTATCCCGGCAAGGTCAAGAGCCTGTCGTGGAGCGTGAAGGGCAAATGGCTGGCGAGTTCCGGCGCGCCGGCGGCGATCGTCTGGCCGTTTTCGGGCAAGGACGGCCCGATGGGCAAGGCGCCGCTGGAGCTCGGCACGCGCGGCAACGCCATGGTGACATCGGTTGCCTGCCATCCGAGCCAGGATGTCGTCGCCGTCGGCTATGATGACGGCATGGTCATGGCGGTGCGCTTTACCGATGCCAAAGAGGTGCTGTTGCGCCGCCCGGGCAAGGGCGCCATCACCGCGATGATGTGGGATAAGGAAGAGCGCCGGGTCGCCTTCGGCAGTGCCGCCGGCGACTGCGGCGTCATCGATATCTCGGCGTGACCTATTCGGCTCCGCACGACACCTTGCCGGTCAATTCTTTCGGCTTGCCGTCCTGTTCCGTGTCGGCGGCGTTGTCGTAGACGGCAAGCGTGTACCGGCCGTCATAGACGCCCTCGTCACTGGTCTTGGTCAGGATCGTCAGTTCGACAGAGTTGAATTTATCTCCGAGCTGATGCTCGTGGTAGACGTTCAGCCGCAACTCCTTGTCGTCCAGCCAGTACTGGGTGAGGTCGGAATCCTCGAAGACGGTCTTGCGCAGACTGTCGCCTTCCGGCCGGCCAAGTATCTCGAGATCGCCGCGAAAATTGAAGGTCGGGCCGCCCATACCTCTGGTGACCCCGGCGCCGACCTCGAATTGCACCGCTTTGTCATCGACGGAACACCAGACGCCGCCCGATGCGGAAGCCGCAGCGGCCGACAAGAGTAGCGCAATAGCGCAGATGATCGTCCGCATTTTTCTCCCCAAACCACAGACCCGATCGCATTGGCGCCCGACTGCGCCGGAAGGTCAAGTCTGCCGAACTTGCTGCTGACCCAATGCAGCGCACCAACACGGCCAATTGCGGTTGCCGTCGCCAATTGGGTAGTGTGCCGGCCGAGAGGGATTTCATGCACAGCACGAACAGTTCAAAGGCGTCCATCGGCGGTATCAGCCGTGACCGCATCGCTGCATTGCGCGATAGCGAGGCGAACACCTTCCGCAAGGCGCGGCCGAAATCGCAGGCCAAGGTCGGTAACGGCCTGCCAGGCTTCTTCGGCGGCGTGCCGATGCACTGGATGAACGACTGGCCGACGCCATTCCCGATCCTGGTCGACAGCGCCAAGGGCGCCACCATCACGGATATCGACGGCAACCGGCTCGACGATTTCTGCCTCGGTGACACCGGCTCGATGTTCGGCCATTCGCCGCCGCCGGTGGCGCGCGCCATCCGCCGCCAGGCCCGGCGCGGCCTGACCTATATGCTGCCTTCGGAAGATGCTCTGGCCATCGGGCCGCTGCTGCAAGAGCGTTTCGGTCTGCCGTTCTGGCAGATCGCCACCACCGCCACCGACGCCAACCGCTTCGCGCTGCGCGTCGCCCGCGCCGTCACCGGCCGCGAAAAGATCCTGGTCTTCAACGGCTGCTATCACGGCTCGGTCGACGAGACGATGGTCCGGATGGTCGACGGCAATCCCGTGAATCGGCCGGGGCTGGCGGGTGAGTTTCGCGACCTGACCAAGATGGCGAAGGTCATCGAGTTCAACGATGTCGCCGCGCTGCAAGCAGCGCTCAAGGACACGGATGTCGCCTGCGTCATTGCTGAGCCGGTGCTGACAAATTCCTGCATGGTGCTGCCCGATCCGGGTTTTCACGACGCGTTGCGCAAACTGACGCGCGCGGCAGGAACGCTGCTTCTGATCGACGAGACGCACACCATTTCGACTGGACCCGGCGGCTACACCAGGAAATTCGGACTGCAGCCCGACCTGTTCGTGCTGGGCAAGCCGATCGCCGGCGGCGTGCCGGCAAGCGTGTGGGGCATGAGCGACGAGGTCGCCTCGCGCTATGCCGACTACAATCGAACCAAGGAGCCGGGCTATTCCGGCATGGGCACGACGCTGTCGGCGAACCCGCTGCAGTTCGCAGCCATGCGCGCAACGCTCGAAGAGGTGATGACGCAGGAGAATTATGCCCGGGCGGATCGCCTGGCCCTGCGGCTCGATGCAGGGCTGACCGGCGTCATCGATCGCTACAATCTGCCCTGGCATGTCGCCCGCGTCGGCGCCCGCGTCGAGTTCATCTGCGCACCCGGCCCGCTCAGGAACGGCGCCGAAGCCGAGACTGCGCATGCGCCGGAGCTTGAGGCGGCTATCCATGTCGCGCTGGTCAACCAAGGCGTGCTGATCGCGCCTTTCCACAACATGATGCTGATCTCGCCGGCCACCACCGGCGCCCAGGTCAACCGGCTGATCACCGCCTTCGCCACGGTTGCGGCAAGGCTGACGGCATGAGACAAGCAGCCAACAAGCGGTCGATCAACAAACAGGCGCCAAAGCCAACCTTGAGTAGAGTAATCATGACTTCACCTTCGGGCTCGACGCCCGCCGAGGCGCAAGCCTTTCTCGATGCTCATCCGGAAATCGAAGCCTTCGATATCGTCTTGACCGACGCCAACGGGGTCGGCCGCGGCAAGATCGTGCGCCGGCATGAGCTGAAAAGCATTTTCGAGGGCGGCCGCCACATGCCGATCTCTATCCTCGGCCTCGACATCACCGGCGAGGATGTTCACGAAACCGGGCTGATCTGGACGACAGGCGATGGCGACCTCAGGGCCTGGCCCATCCCCGGCACCCTGGTGCCGCTTTACGGCACCAACCCGCCGCGCGGCCAGCTGCTGATGGCGATGTACCATCTCGAGGGACAGCCAATGTCGTCGGACCCGCGCTTGGCGCTGGCCAGGCAGGTCGACATATTGGCCGCCAAGGGTCTCTATCCCGCCGGCGCCTTCGAACTCGAATTTTTCCTGCTGGCCAATGAGCGCGATGCCGATGGCAAGGTGAAACCGGCGGACGCCGTGCTCGACGGCCGCCGCTCGGCCAAGACGGAAGTCTATTCCGTCGACCATCTGCACGGCATGGAGCCGCTGTTTTCCGACATCTATGCCGCGGCCAAGGCGCAAGGCATTCCGGCCGAAACGGTGATTTCCGAATACGCGCCCGGCCAGTACGAGCTGACGCTGAATTACCGCAAGGATGTCATGCGGGCGGCCGACGACCTCGTCATGTTGAAGCGGCTGGTGCGGGCGCAGGCGCGCCGCCATGGTGTCACCGCCTGCTTCATGGCCAAGCCGATCGAAAAATACGCCGGCTCCGGCATGCATTTCCATGTTTCGTTGCAGGACAAGAACGGCCGCAACGTTTTTGCCGAGGCTGGCGGCGAAAGCTGGTCGCTGCCGCTGCTGCAGGGGCTCGGCGGGCTGATCCAGACCATGGCCGAATCGATGCTGGTGTTTGCGCCGCACGCCAATTCCTGGCGGCGCTTCGTCTCGCAGTCCTATGCGCCGGTGGCGCCGACCTGGGGCGTCAACAATCGTTCGGTTGCGCTGCGCATCCCGGCGGGCGACGCCAAGAACCGGCGCATCGAGCACCGGCCGTCGGGCGTCGACGCCAATCCCTACCTGATCGCAGCGACCGTTCTGGCCGGCATCATCAAGGGTCTGGACGAAGGCCTCGACCCCGGCCCCGAAACCACTGGGAATGGCTATGAAGCCGCCATCACGCGCACGACCATGCCGGTCGACTGGCGCGCTGCGATCGAGGCGGCGCGGGCATCGAGCTTCCTGAAAGAGGCGCTTGGCGAGGATCTGCATCGCACCTTCGTGGCGATCAAGCAGTCGGAGTATCTGCGCGTCGCCCGTACGGTGAGCGAGCTGGACTACCACCTCTACCTGCACGAGGTCTGAGAGACCGTTTCGAAATTCTACTCCGGCGGCCATCGATGGTGGTTTCTGCGCTTCCGATGCTCACGGACCAAATGTCCGCTGCGCTTCGGTTCTCGAAACCACCACCATATGACTCGCCAGAGCGAATTTCGAAACGGTCTCTGATTGTCCTGACGGCGGGCGGCGATCACTTTTTCGCCGCCTGCATCAAATGAGGTGGCGCTGCAGCCTTCAAGAACATATCATGAACGGATGAGCGCGCCCACCGTCCGTGAAAAGCTGGCAATCCTGTCTGACGCCGCCAAATATGACTGTGCTTCGTCCGGCTCGGCGAAGAAGGATTCGCTCCAATCCGGCGGTATCGGCTCCACAGAAGGCATGGGCATCTGCCATTCCTACGCGCCGGATGGCCGCTGCATTTCGCTCCTGAAAATCCTGCTCACCAATTTCTGCATTTACGATTGCAGCTACTGCATCAACCGCTCGTCATCGAATGTGCGCCGCGCCCGCTTTAGCATCGACGAGGTGGTGAAGCTGACCATGGACTTTTATCGGCGCAACTACATCGAAGGCCTGTTCCTGTCCTCCGGCGTCATCCGTTCGCCCGACGAGACCATGGCCGAAATGGTGGAAGTGGCGCGGCGGCTGCGGCTGGACGAAAAATTCTCCGGCTATATTCATCTGAAGACCATTCCGGAAAGCTCGGCCGAACTGGTCGAGCAGGCCGGGCTCTACGCCGATCGGCTGTCTATCAACGTCGAACTGCCGACCGATGAGGGCGTCAAGAAACTGGCGCCGGAGAAGAAGCCGGAAACGATCCGGCTTTCCATGGCGAACCTGCGCCGGAAGATGGAGGAAAAAGCCGAGCCGACGCTGAGGACCAAGAAGCGCGAACGCTTTGCGCCCGGAGGTCAGTCGACGCAGATGATTGTCGGCGCCGACAAAACATCCGACGACGGCATTTTGCACACCAGCGCGCGGCTCTATGGCAGCTATCACCTGCGGCGCGTCTATTATTCCGCCTTCAGCCCAATCCCGGATTCGTCATCGTCGCTGCCGCTGCAAAAACCGCCGCTGATGCGCGAGCACCGGCTCTATCAGGCCGACTGGCTGATGCGTTTCTACGGCTTTTCGCAGCCGGAAATCCTCGCCGGCAGCAGCGACGGCATGCTCGATCTCGCCATTGACCCCAAGCTCGCCTGGGCTTTGCGCAATCGGGCGAGGTTTCCCGTCGACATCAACCGCGCCGATCGGGAAGCGCTGCTGCGGGTTCCGGGTCGGCACCAAGGTGGTCGCGAAGATCCTTGAAACCCGCCGCCACCGACGTATGCGGCTGGAAGATGTCGGACGGATCTGCCATTCGATCGCCAAGCTGAGGCCCTTCATCATCGCCGAAGGCTGGTCGCCGGGCGGACTCACCGACAAGACAGGCCTGCGCGATACGATCGTAAAGTCCTGCGAACAACTGTCGCTGTTTTGACCATGCAGCCGGCCCAGCTCGACCTTGCCCGATACACCGTCCGGCTAGCGAGCCAGACCGATTTCGCCGGTTGGCGCGATGCGGCACGGCGTCTGGCGCTGAATGAGGTCCGGCCTGAGGATATTAGTTGGGGTGTCGGGTCCGACGCCAATGATCCTCAAGATGCCTTGCCGGCGGTGCCAGAGGGCGCGCAGCTTACCGTCCCGCGCGAGTTCATCGCCCATGCAGAAACCGCCTTCTGCCACTCCGACCCGGCCGGTTTGCCTTTCTCTACCGGATGCTTTGGCGCCTGCGCACCGAGCCGAAACTGCTGGCGATCGCATCCGATCCCGACACCAGGCGGCTCGAAGCCATGGAAAAGGCGGTGCGGCGCGACAGCCATAAGATGCATGCCTTCGTACGCTTCCGGAAGATCGGCGACGGCGAGAACGAGCGCTACGTCGCCTGGTTCGAGCCGGAGCATTTCATTGTCGAGCGCAACGCGGATTTCTTCGTCCGGCGGTTCACCGGCATGCGCTGGACCATCCTGACGCCCTATGCCTCCGCCGACTGGAACGGCGAAAGGCTGGCGATCGGGCCGGGTGCGGCCAAGGGCGATGCACCCGATCAGGACGACACCGAGGCGTTGTGGCTGACCTATTTCGAAAACATCTTCAACCCGGCGCGGCTCAAGGTGACGGCGATGCAGAAGGAGATGCCGAAGAAATATTGGCGGAACCTTCCCGAGGCCTCGCTCATTCCAGATCTGATCGCAGGAGCGGACGAGGCCGCCAGGGATATGATTGCCAGACTGCCGACAACGCCGGCGCCGCACCACGCCAAGCTGCAGGCAAGACATTGGCCGAAGCCCGGGCCGGCCGAGGCGCCGGATGAAGACGATGCCAAGACGATTTCCGATTTGCGCGAGGCTGCAAAGGGTTGTCGTCGCTGCCCGCTCTGGCGCGACGCGACACAGACCGTGTTCGGCGAGGGGCCGGATGACGCCAAAGTGGTCTTCGTCGGCGAACAACCTGGCGATCAGGAAGATCTCGCCGGCAAACCTTTTGTCGGGCCAGCGGGCAAAGTGTTCGATGCGATTCTCGATGACGCAGGCGTCGACCGGCAAAAAGTCTACGTCACCAACGCCGTCAAGCACTTCAAGTTCGAGCCGCGCGGCAAGCGCCGCATCCACTCGAAGCCAAATACCGGCGAAGTCCAGGCCTGCCGCTGGTGGATCGGCCGGGAGCTTGAGCTGATCAAGCCGGACCTCGCCGTGGCGCTTGGGGCAACGGCGGCGTTGTCGCTGCTGGGCAAGGCCATTGCCGTGACGAAAATGCGCGGCCAGTTGATCGAACGCGAGGATGGCTTGCGCGTGTTCATCACCATCCACCCCTCCTTTATTCTGCGTATTCATGAGCCCGCGGACAAGGAGGCAGAGCGCGAGCGGTTTCTCAGGGATATGAGAGAGGTGAAGCGGCTGATGGGGTCGTGAGATGAGCGAAAGCCTCAGCGACATCGTCATCCGCGGGCGGAGCAAGGAGTGAAGCGACGCAGCGCAGACCCGAGGATTCATGCCGCGACGTTTGGACGCTGCTACGGTGCAGAATTCTGCTCCGCTGCGCTCGACGGCTAACATCACGGAATGGACCCGGGGCTTCGCGACGGAGCTTCGCTCCTGCTTCGCCCAGGGATGACGAAGCTGAGTGGCTTCAGCCAATCACCTACGGTCGTGAATCCAACGTTGGAAACTTCGGCCGCCACGGCCGAATTAACTGATTAGGATTGCCCTCAGATCATTCACATTCGTACCCGTCGGCCCTGGCACGAACAGATCGCCGATCGCGTTGAACGCCGTCCAGGCATTGTTGCCGGCCAGCATCGCCTTGGCGTCGATGCCGGCGGCACGCATGCGCGAGACAGTTGAGCCATCGGCAAAGGCGCCGGCATTGTCTTCAGAGCCATCGATGCCGTCGGTATCGGCGGCCAATGCATGAATACCTTCCGCGCCGCTGATACCGATGGCAAAGGCGAGCAGGAATTCGGAGTTGCGGCCGCCCTTGCCCCTTTTTCCGTCAACAGGGGCCCGCAAGGTCACGGTCGTCTCGCCGCCGGACAGGATCAGCACCGGCTTTTTGAACGGCCGGTTGCGCGTCGCCACTTCGCGCGCAATGGCTGCATGCACGCCACCGACCTCGCGCGCCTCGCCCTCGATGGAATCGGAGAGGATGACGGCTTCGATGCCCTGCCGTTTTGCCTCAGCGGCTGCCGCTTCCAGCGACACGCCAGCCGAGGCGATCAGGTGCACTTCATTGCGTGAAAAGCGCTGGTCATCCGGATCTGGCGCATCGGCCTCTGGCGAGTTGATGTGCGCCATGACGGCGTCGGGCAGTTTCATGCCGTAGGCCGCTATCGAGGCCAGCGCATCGGCGCGGTTGCCGGAGTCGGGCACGGTCGGGCCGGAGGCCACCAGGGCCGGGTTGTCGCCGGGAATGTCAGAGACAACCAGTGATACCAGTTTGGCCGGCCAGGCGGCAGCTGCCAGCCGGCCGCCCTTGATGGTCGAGAGATGCTTGCGGATTGTGTTCATCGCCGCAATCGGCGCGCCGGAGGCAAGCAGCGCCTCGTTGACGGCGATTTCGTAGGCGAGCGTCAGGCCGGGGGCAGGCGACGGCAGCAGCGCCGATCCTCCGCCCGATATCAGCGCCACTACCAAGTCGTCCGCAGTCAGCCCTTGCACCTTTTCGAGCAGGCGCCGCGACGCCTCAAGACCGGCAGCGTCCGGTACCGGATGTGCCGCCTCGATGATTTCGATGCGCTCGCATCTGGCGCCATAGCCGTAGCGGGTGACGACCAGCCCTTCGATCGGGCCATCCCACACCTTCTCGAATGCCGCCGCCATCTGCGCCGATCCCTTGCCGGCGCCAATGACAATGGTCCGCCCCTTCGGCCTGGCCGGCAGATGATCCCGGATGGTCCGTTCAGGATCGGCAGCGGCAACGGCGGCATCGAAGATCGAGATGAGAAAGGATTTTGGGTCGAGCACGGTCATAATTGGCCGCCATCCGCGGTTTGCGAGCTTCCGAAAAGCCGGCGCCGCCCCTCACCCTTACCCTCTCCCCGTATAGAGACGGGGAGAGGGGTTCGCCGGCGTTGGGGTGCTTCTCTTCTCCCCGTCACTATACGGGGAGAGGGTGCCGGCAGGCGGATGAGGGGCAGCGGTAGCGTCACGATTTATCTTCCGGCGGCAGCGCCAATTGTGTCCGATCGACGCCGAGATGATCGCACAGTGCATCGACGACGACGCCATGATCCTGGCGTTCCGGCAGGCCGGAGACGGCGATGACGCCGATGACGCCGACGCCCTTTACAGTCACCGGAAACCCGCCGCCGGCTAGTACGTAATCAGCAATATCCAGCCCCTCGCCGACCTTGAAGGTGCGGTCCGGACGCTGCTGCTCAAGCACCAGGCGATAAGTGCTTTTGAGATAGCGCTTCACCACATTGATCTTGCGTCGAGCCCAGTCGGGGTTGGAGGCGTTCGAACCCGGCAGCGCGGCATAGAACAGCGGGCGATCCCACAGCCTGATGTCGATGATGATGGGCAGCTTTTCGGCCAGCGCCCGCTCGCGGATCGCCCAGCCAACCTTGAAAGCGACAGCCTCGTCGAAGGCCGGGAAGACCAGCATCTCTTCCTGTTTCTGGATCAGAGCGATGTCGTCCGCGGCGGCCATTTTTGTTCTCCGAAATCGTTACAAATCGTGTGTACGACAAGCTCCGCCCGGTCAAGGTCTCGTCGCGGTGGTGGTCTTGCCCCGCCAGGGTCGCCCCCCACTCCGTCGAGCTTCTCTCGACACCTCTCCCCCGATCGACCCCGATCGACGGGGTAGAGGAAGGGCGCCAAGCTGTCCGAACCGGCGCCCGTCCTCCGAAGCAAAGGCTCCCTTCCTCACCCTCGGAGGGGGATAGGTGGCGCCGCGAAGCGGCGACGGAGTGGGGGAACCACTTGGCAACCAGGCGCAATCATCATCTTGTCCCGCGCGGATGATGGGTCCTAACCGGCGATCATATCACTCTTGGCCGGCCGCCCCGCGACATAGACCTCGCGCACCGCGCGGTCGTCGCCCAGCGTCTGCAGCAGGAACAGCTCCTCCGCCAGCGTCTCCACAGTCTCCATCCTCAGCCGCATCGCCGGTGTGGCGCGGGCGTCGAGCACGGTGATATCCGCGTCGGTGCCTTCATCCAGCGTGCCGACCTTGTCCGCCACAGACAGCGCCTCGGCATTGCCACGCGTTATCTGCCAGAAGGACTGGAACGGGTTCAGCTTTTCGCCATTCAGCGCAATCACCTTGTAGCCCTCGTCCATGGTGCGCAGCATCGAATAGTTGGTGCCGCCGCCGACATCGGTGGCGGCAGCGATCCTGAGCGGCTTGTCGCGGCGCCGAAAGCGCTGGTAATCGAACAGGCCGGAGCCGAGGAACAGGTTCGAGGTCGGGCAGAACACCGCCACCGAGCCGCTGTCCGACAGCGCATCGGCCTCGCGTTCCGAGAGATGGATGCAGTGGCCGAACAGGCTCTTTGGCCCCAGCAGGCCATACTGCTCGTAGACATCGGTGTAGTCGCGCGCCTGCGGATAGAGTTTTTGCGTGAAGGCGATTTCGGCGTGGTTTTCCGACAGATGCGTCTGCATGTGCAGGTCGGGGTTTTCGCGGCAGAGCGTGCCGGCCATCTCCAGCTGCTCGGGCGAGGAGGTGATGGCGAAGCGCGGCGTGATCGCATAAAGCTGGCGGCCCTTGCCGTGCCATTCCGCAATCAGCGCCTTCGTATCGTCATAGCCGGATTGCGGCGTGTCGAGCACGCCTGCCGGCGCATTGCGGTCCATCATCACCTTGCCGGCAATGTTGAGCATGCCGCGCGCATGCGATTCGGCAAAGAACGCTTCGGCAGACGCCTTGTGCACCGAGCAGTAGGCGGCGACCGTCGTCGTGCCGTGGCGCACCATCTCGTCCAGGAACAGCCGGGCGATGCGGCGGCCATGCTGAGCGTTGGCGAATTTGGTCTCTTCGGGAAAGGTGTAGGTGTTCAGCCAGTCGAGCAGTTCGGCGCCGTAGGAGGCAATGACCTGCATCTGCGGAAAATGCGCATGCGCATCGATGAAGCCGGGCAGCAGCAGATGCGGCTGATGATCGATCTTTTTCGCACCGTCGCCCGCTTGCTTTTCGACTTCCGTGTAGCTGCCTACGGAAACGATCCGGCCGTCGCGGATCAGCAGGCCGCCATCCTCCTCATAGCGCCAGGCGGCATGGTCGTCGATGGCTTCGGGCCAGCGCAAAAAACTTAGGGTGCGGCCGCGCAGAAGTGTGGAGGTCATCCCTATTTCCCTGCGCCTTCGAACCAGGCGACCAGCAGCGCCCGTTCCTTGTCGCTGATCTGGGTGACGTTGGCGGGCGGCATGGCGTGGCTGCGCCCGGCCTGCAAATAGATTTCACGCGCATGCTCGGCAATGCCGGCGTCGGTGTCGAGCATCACGCCCTTCGGCGCATGGTAGATGCCTTCATAGACCGGCTCGGCCGTATGGCACATCGAGCAGCGGCCAAGCACAGTGTCGCGCACCGCCGGGAAATGCGACGAGGCGATATAGACTTCGGCCGCGGCGGATGCCTTGGGCTCGCCGGTCAGTATTTTCGGCGCTGTCGACAGCCACATGATGATGACGAACAGCACCGCAGCCGCCATCCAGGTCCAGTGGGGGTTGCCGGCACGCTTATGCACGGTGTTGAAATAGTGCCGGATCAAGACGCCGATGATGAACACCAGCGAGGCGATGACCCAGTTGAACTCGGTCGCAAACGCCAGCGGATAGTGGTTCGACAGCATCAGGAACAGCACGGGCAGCGTCAGGTAGTTGTTGTGCAGCGAGCGCTGCTTGGCGATCTTGCCGTATTTCGGGTCGGGCTTGCGGCCGGCAATCAGGTCGGCGACGACGATCTTCTGGTTTGGAATAATCACCATGAAGACATTGGCCGACATGATAGTGGCGGTGATGGCGCCGAGATGCAGGAAAGCGGCGCGGCCGGTGAACAGATGCGTCAGCCCCCAGGCGATGAACACCAGCACGCCATAGAGCACCAGCATCAGTCCGGTGTCACTTTTGCCGAGCCGCGACCGGCAGAGCAGATCGTAGACAACCCAGCCGACGCCGATCGTCGCCATCGACAGCAGGATGCCCACGGGAACCGACATGGACAGCACATTGGGGTCGATCAGGAACAGGTCGGCGCCGGCATAGTAGACCACGCACAGGATGGCGAAGCCGGACAGCCAGGTGGCGTAGGATTCCCACTTGAACCAGGTCAGGTGTTCCGGCATTTCGGCCGGCGCCACCAGATATTTCTGGACGTGGTAGAAGCCGCCGCCATGCACCTGCCATTCCTCGCCGAATGCGCCGACCGGCATGCCGGGGCGCTGGCGCAGGCCAAGGTCGAGCGCGACGAAATAGAAGGACGAGCCGATCCAGGCGATGCCGGTGACGACGTGCAGCCAGCGCACGGCGAAACTCAGCCAGTCCCAGAAAATCGCGAAATCCATCATGTGAAATCGTCCCTGCCGATCGGCTGACTTTACGGTGTGGGGCGCAAACGAAAAGAGGCGAGGTGTACGATGACTTTCAAAAAAAGATGGAAAATACTAGGCTGACCACGTACGCCGCCACATAAAGAGCCACGAATGGCCTATCTCGACAACATCGCCGTCTTCGTCCGCGTCGTCGAGCTTGGTAATCTCTCGGCGGCGGGCCGCGACATGCGCATTTCGCCGGCGGTCGCCTCCAACCGCATCAAGGAGCTGGAAAAACACCTCGGCGTGCGGCTGTTCAACCGCACCACACGGCAATTGATGCCGACGGAGCATGGCACGGTGTTCTACTCCGGCGCCAAGCAGGTGCTGGAGGCGATCACCGAGGCGGAAGCCGCGGTCTCGGCTCTTTCCGGCCAGCCGCGCGGCACCATCAAGGTGACCGCCCCGCTCGGCCTTGGACGGCGGCTGGTGGCGTCGGGTATTCCGGATTTCCACGACAAATACCCCGATATCGAGGTGCGGCTGAGGCTCTCCGACCACAATATCGACATCATGAAGGAAGGCATCGACGTCGCCTTCAAGCTCGGCATCATCGAGGATTCCAGCCTGCGGATGCGCGGCATCATGGAATGTGAACGCGTGCTGGTGGCGGCACCGAAATATCTCGAAGCGCGCGGCGAGCCGGTGGAGCCACAGGAGCTGATCGGCAAGAAGCACGACTGCCTGATGCTGCGCTATTCCGGGGCGCGCGAATATGTCTGGACGCTGCAGACGCCGTCCGGCCCGCAGAAATTCGAGGTGCACGGCCCCTACGACACCGACGATGGCGATGTGCTGACCGGCTGGGCGCTGTCGGGCCGCGGCATCATCAACAAGCCGCGCTTCGAAGTGGAACCTTTCATCCGCGACCGGCGGCTGCAGGTCATCCTGGCCAGCACGCCGCCAACGCCGGTGCAGTTCGCCGCCGTCTATCCGCACAAGAAGCTGCAGGATCCAAAGGTGCGGCTGTTGCTCGACTTCATGGCCGAGCGTTGCCAGCGGCTGATCAAGGATTTGCTGGCCGGCAAGTGAGGGGCTGTTGGCCCAGTCGCCAGGGTTGTCTTACAAGCAGGTGACCTTAGGTTCGCATACGCCGCCCTATGATCGATGGTCCCATGCCGACTGACCAGCAAGCCACAATGCATCTTGCCGTTTCGCTCAACATTACTTCCGGGCAGCCGCTCGGGTTCAGCGACCTGGCCGGTTTTGCCAAGCAAGCGGAAGCGGCGGGGCTGGACATGATTGTCCTCGATGATTCCGCGCCGAACAGCGCCGGGTCGAGTTCTTTCGAAGCGACGACCTTGCTGGCGGCGCTGGCGACGGTGACAAGTCGGATCGGCCTTGTCGCTGCAGCCTCGACGGTGGCTCACCAGCCGTACAATCTGGCGCGCCGTCTTGCTTCGCTCGACATCATCAGCCATGGCCGCGCCGGCTGGCACGCGACCATGGCGCAGGCGCCACGGGAAGCCGCCAATTTCAGCCGGCCGGATGGATTTTCCGACGATGTGTTCCGCCGCCGCACGCAGGAATACATCGGCATCGTTCAGCGCCTGTGGCAGGGCTGGGATGCCGACGCGCTGCTGTTCGACAAGATCGGCGGCCGCTTCCACGATCCCGAAAAAATGCACCTGCTCGACCACAAGGGCGAATTTTTCTCCGTGCGCGGGCCGCTGAACGTCGCGCGCTCGCCGCAGGATACGCCGGTGCTGGTGCTGTCCGGCCTGTCCGAGGCCGACCTGGATATGGCCGCCCGCACTGCCGATGTCGTCCTGCTGGACAGACCCACAAAGGACCCCAAGGCGCGCCATGACGATCTCAAGCGCCGCGTTGTGGCCTGCGGACGCGATCCGGGTGCGGTCAAGCTGCTGCTGAACGTTGGCGCAGATGTCGCTGCCAACGCGCTCGAAACATGGTTCAGCTCGCAAAGCTGCGACGGGTTCAACATCGCAATACCGCCTGCGGCGATTGACGGTTTCATCGGCCGCGTGCTGCCGGAATTGCAGCGCCGCGGCCTCGTCCGCCCGGATTATCCCGGCACCACCTTGCGCTCTCATCTCAGACTTGCCGGAGGAGCGCAATGACCCGCCAGATGAAGCTTGGCGCCTTCCTGTGGGCGACGGGCCACCACATCGCCGCCTGGCGTCACCCCAAGGCGCATGTCACGGCAGGCATCGACATCGATCATTACATCCAGCTGGCGCGCACGGCGGAAGCGGCGAAGTTCGACATGGTGTTCTGCGAGGACGCCGCCGGTCTGCGCGAAGCCAATGTCGGCATCGCCAGCCAGACCTCACGCTCGATCGGCTTCGAGCCGATCAGCCTGCTGTCCGCGCTCGCCGTGCAGACCAGCCGCATCGGCCTCGTTTCGACGGCGTCGACCAGCTACAACGAGCCCTACGGCCTGGCGCGCACCTTTCTGTCGCTCGATCATCTGAGTGGTGGCCGGACTGGCTGGAACCTGGTGACGTCGGCCAGCCCCATCGAAGCCGCCAATTTCGGCGCGACGGGCCTGAAACCGCATGCCGACCGCTACGAGCGGGCGCGCGAATTCGCCGAGGTGGTATCAGGACTTTGGCAAGGCAGTGGCTTTCACGATCACAACGGCCAGAGCTTTTCGGTGCGCGACCCGCTCGACCTGCCGCGCTCGCCGCAGGGCGCGCCGGTGATGGTGCAGGCCGGCGCCTCGGATGTCGGCCGCGACCTTGCCGCCCGCACCGCCGACGTCGTGTTCACGGCGGCGCAGACCCTCGAGGAAGCCAAGGGCTTTTACGACAACCTCAAGGGCCGTATGGCTGCCTATGGGCGGGAACCCGACGACATCAAGATCATGCCCGGCGTCTCCCCGGTGGTGGCAGACACCGAGGCCGAAGCGCGGGAGAAACAGGAGGAATTCCAGGCGCTGATCCCCGACGATGTCGGCGTGGCGCTACTGTCCAGCTATCTCAGCATCTCCGATCTCGGGAGCTATCCGATCGACGGACCGATGCCCGAGCTGCCGGAGACCGAGGGAATGAAAAGCCGCCAGGCGCTGGTCATCGAACAATCGCGCCGCGACGGCCTGTCGATCCGCCAGCTTGCGCGCCATTTCGCCGGCGCACGTGGCCATTGGCGTATCGTCGGCACGCCGGCGCAGATCGCTGACGAATTGCAGGCGCGGTTCGAGGGCGGCGGCGCGGACGGCTTCAACGTCATGCCGTCATACTTCCCCGGCGAGCTCGATGCCTTTGCCACGCTGGTGGTGCCGGAACTGCAGCGGCGCGGACTGTTCCGTCGGGAATACGAAGGCAGCACCTTGCGAGATCATCTCGGCCTGAAGCGGCCTGCTTAGCCGCGCCGAAGCTTAGCCGGCCATCATCTTATGCTGGACTTGATGGTCGGCATTCGGCGCGGTGTTGTGAACGACCAGTGCCGTCATGATCTCGGCTGCCGCGAGCGCCGCGATCACCGGCGGGCGCTTGTCCCTGACGGCGTCGCCGCCGATCGGGGAGACGAGGCGGGCCAACTCAGCCTCCGTGCCATCCGCCGATTTCAGGAACCAGTTCCTGAACGTCGCTCTCTTGGTTTTCGAGCCGATCATGCCGACATAGGCCGCGTCGTCGCGCTTCAGCGCCTCGGCGACGATGAGGAAATCCAGCGCATGGTCGTGGGTGAGGATGGCGAAGGCGGTGCCGGCGGGGGCGTTTCGCACCTCGGCCTCGGGCATCGGCGTCAGCAGCGTCTCGACGGTTTCCGACATGCCTTCCAGCGCTTCGGCCCGCGTCTCGATGACGACACCACGCACGGGAAGAAGTGCAACGGTCGAGGCCAGCGCCTGGCCGACATGGCCGCCGCCGAAGATATAGACATGCGGCAGGTGGGCTTCCTCGGCTTCTGCGGCCGCGATCAGCTCGGCAGCAAGCGCGGCATCGACGATACGGATCAAGACTTCGACGCGCCCGCCGCAGCACTGGCCGATCTCGGGACCTAGCGGCACGTCAAGCGTGGCGCGGACTTCATCGACCGCGATGCGGGCTTCTTTACCCTCCCCCTTGTGGGGAGGGTCGGGGGGGGGGGGGGGGCGCGGGGGGGGGGCG
>NZ_JAMYRV010000016.1:0-107718 GCF_040321555.1 Mesorhizobium sp. M0317
TTTGTCACCAGGTCCATCTCGTCGATCAGTTCGAGATTGGCGACGCCGGCGGCAACGCAGATCGGGTGCGCCGCATAGGTCCAGCCATGGCCGAGCGAGCCAAGCTTGTCGGAGCCCTGCACCAGCACCTGCCACATCTTGTCGGCAACGATGACGCCCGACAGCGGTGCATAGGCCGAGGTCAGGCCCTTGGCGATGGTGATCAGGTCCGGCTTGATGCCGTAATGGTCGGAGCCGAACATGGTGCCCAGACGGCCAAAGCCCGTCACCACCTCGTCGGCGACCAGCAGCACGTCATATTTCTTCAGCACCGCCTGGATTTTCTCCCAGTAGCCGGCCGGCGGCGGCACGATGCCGCCAGTGCCGAGAATCGGCTCGCCGATGAAAGCGGCGACGGTTTCGGGACCTTCAGCCAGGATCATCTCCTCAAGCTTGTCGGCGCAATGCTGCGAGAACTGCTCCTCGCTCATCGAGCGGTCGGCGCGGCGGAAGTAATAGGGCGCCTCGGTGTGCAGGACCGGTGCGCGCGGCAGGTCGAAGGCATTGTGGAACAGGTCGAGCCCGGTCAGTGATCCCGTCATCACGCCCGAGCCGTGATAGCCGCGCCAGCGCGAGATGATCTTCTTCTTCTCCGGCCGGCCCAGCACATTGTTGTAGTACCAGATCAGCTTGATGTTGGTTTCGTTAGCGTCGGAACCGGAGAGGCCGAAATAGACCCTCGACATGCCCTTCGGCGCGCGGTCGATGATCATCTTGGCCAGCGTGATCGACGCCTCGGTGCCGTGGCCGACATAGGCGTGGTAGTAGGCGAGGTTCTTCGCCTGGGTGGCGATGGCGTCAGCGATCTTCTGGCGGCCATAGCCGACATTGACGCAATAGAGCCCGGCAAAGGCATCGATACTCTTCTTGCCATTGTTGTCCCAGACGGTGACGCCTTCACCGCCGGCCATGATGCGCGTGGGCGATTCTCCGCGTGCGTGTGTGCCCATATGGGTCGAGGGATGGAAGAAATGGTCGCGATCCCAAGCGTTGAGTTCGTTGGATTGGTCGAGCATTTTTGACTCCTTGAGAAATCCGGGTGAGGCCTAAGCCACATCTAAACAGAGATATTTGAGATCGGTGAAAGCTTCGAGCCCGTGGCGCGAGCCTTCGCGCCCGATGCCGGATTGCTTGACGCCGCCGAAGGGGATCGGCGCTCCGGTGATCTTGACGCGGTTGATGGCGACCATGCCGTAGTCGAGCGCGCGGCCCAGGCGCTGCTGGCGGGCGCCGTTCTCCGTAACGACATAGGCGACCAGGCCATATTCTGTGGCGTTGGCACGGGCGATCACTTCGTCCTCACTGTCGAACGGCGTGACGGCGGCGACCGGCCCAAAGGTCTCCTCGCGCATGATCAGCGCTTCGTCGGGCACGTCGGCCAGCAGCGTCGGCTGGTAGAACAGCGGCCCGGCCTGATGCCGCTTGCCGCCGGTGAGACAGCGCGCGCCACGAGCGATGGCATCGGCGACCTGCTCTTCGACCTTTGCGACGGCACGCTCATGCATCAGCGGCCCGATGTCGATCTTGTCGGTAAGGCCGTTGCCGGTGCGCAGCGCCTCGGTACGCCTGGCAAAAGCGGCGCAGAAGCGATCGTAGATGGGGCGCTGGACGTAGATGCGGTTGGCGGCGAGGCAGTCCTGGCCGGAGGTGGCGAATTTGGCATCGATGGCGATGCTCACCGCCTTGTCCAGATCGGTATCGGCAAAGACGATCAGCGGCGCATGGCCGCCAAGCTCCATCACCAGCCGCTTCATCGTCGGAGCACTCTGTGCCGCGATCAACCGGCCGATCTCCGTCGAGCCGGTAAAGCTCATGGCGCGGACGCGCGGGTCTTCGCACATGCGGCCGACGATGATTGCAGCCTTTCCGGTGATGACGTTGAAGACACCGGCGGGGATGCCGGCGCGCTCGCCGAGTTCGGCCAGTGCCAGCGCCGACAGCGGCGTCTCGGATGAAGGATGCGCGACGATGGTGCAGCCGGCGGCAAGGGCGGCCGCCGCCTTGCGGGTCAGCATGGCCGCCGGAAAATTCCAGGGCGTGACGACGCCGACGACACCGAGCGGCTCGCGCCGCACCATCATCTCGGCATTCGGCAGATGGCTGGTGACGCTCTCGGCGTTGAGGCGCTTTGCCTCTTCGGCATACCATTCGACGAAAGAGGCGGCATAGTCGATTTCGCCGAGCGATTCCTGCAGCGGCTTGCCCTGTTCCAAAGTCATCAGCAGAGCGAGATCGTCTTTCGCACCTATAATCAGCTCGAACCATTTTCGCAGAATTCTGGACCGCTCCTGCGGCAGCAGTGACCGCCAAGTCGGGAAGGCACGCGCGGCGGCACCGATTGCCCTTGTCGTTTGCTGCGCATCGAGCGCGGCGACAAACGCGACCGTCGCGCCTGTGGCCAGATCGGTGACTTCAAAGCTTTCGGCCGCTTCGCTCGCGGTCCAATGCCCATCGACATAGGCAAGCTCGCGCAGCAGCCGGCGGTCGGAGAGGCGGTCGAGCGCCTCATGGCGATGCGAGCGGGCAAAATGCGCGGACATGGTCGAGGCCTCCCGGTTCGGACGATGCGGGAAGACTATCGGTCACATGCAGACAGAGAGACTGTTTCGACGCCCTGAAGGAGAGAGAGTCTCTCTATTGTGCCGTCCCGACAGACATTCTCTCCGGGCTTATGCCGACGCCGGCAACAGGTCGGCTATCGGTAGCACGATTTCGTCCTTCACCGTCTTGGTGACGATGTAGGTGAAGTAGCGGTCGATGCCGATCTCGCGCTCCAGCAAGCCGTCGACCAGCCGCTGATAGGCGTCGATGTCGCGCGCCATCACCTTCACCACATAGTCGACGCCGCCGCCAACCGACCAGCAGGCGACGATCTCGGGGATGTCGCGGATGACGCGTTCGAAGCGGTCGAAATCGGCCTGGCGATGGCTGGCCAGCGTCACCTCCATCAGCACCGTTGCGACCGGCGCCACGACGCGCATGGCGATCCTTGCGTGATAGCCCGAGACGATGCCGGCCTTCTCCAGCTTGCGCAACCGCATCCAGCACGGCGTCGGCGACAGCCCGACCTGTTCGGCCAGCGCCAGCTTGGTGATGCGCCCGTCGCGCTGGATGACGTCGAGTATCCTGAGGTCGATCGCGTCGAGTTTCGCTGATGTCATCGGCGTCCGCTTTTTTATCGGCATCACCATGACGGCGCATTATTTCGATTGTCAATTGCACTGATTTCGATCTCTAATAAGTCATGACATTATGGCAACCCGACCCCGCGCTCCTCCGCCGGCCAGCCTATCAATCGCTGGCCGACCAGTTCGCGCGCGCCATTCATGACGGGCGGCTGGCCAATGGCGCGCGGCTGCCGACGCATCGCCGGCTGGCCGACGATCTGAAACTGTCGGTGCAGACCGTCAGCCGCGCCTATGAGGAACTGATCCGGCGCGGCCTCATCTCGGGCGAGATCGGCCGCGGCAGCTTTGTCCAGACGCAGCGCCGTGAACCGGAGCCGCCCTATCTGCCGGAGCGCCTCGGCGAGGTCATCGACCTATCGATCCTGAAGCCGGTCTGCGAGCCGATGCATCTGGAGCGGCTGAAGCAGGCGCTGGGCTGGCTGGCCGAAAACCTGCCATCGAGTTCGGCGCTGTCGTTTCGGCCCAACATGGTGTTTCCGCGCCACCGCGCGGTGGCGGTCGAATGGCTGAAACTGTGCGGGCTTAACGTCTCCGCGCAGAACATCAGCCTGACCAACGGCGCCACTGCTGGGATGACCGTAGCGCTGATGAGCGTGGCGCCGCCGGGCTCGACCGTCGCCACTGAGGCCATCGGCCACCACACGCTTGTGCCGCTGGCGCGCTATCTCGGCTTCAACCTGGAAGGCCTGCCGATCGACGGCAATGGCCTGATCCCGGAGGCGTTGGACGAGGTCTGCCGGCTCACCGACATTCGCGCGGTATTCGTGCAACCGTCGGTGATCAACCCGACGGCGACGCTGATGGACGCCAGACGGCGCGAAGAGATCGCCGCGGTCGCGCGCAAGCACGACATCGCCATCATCGAGAACGATGTGCTGGGTCCGCTGGTCGAGGACCGGCCGCCGCCGGTCGCCGCCTTTGCACCGGAGCGCACGCTCTACGTCACTTCCTTCACCAAGATCACCGTACCTGGCCTGCGCATCGGCTATCTCGCGGCGCCCGACCGCTACGTCGCGGCGGTGGCCAACCGGCATCTAGTGTCGAACTGGATGGCGACGCCGCTGGTGGCCGAGATCGCCACCAAATGGGTGACCGACGGCACGGCGATGGAACTCGTTCGCTGGCAGCGCGCGGCATTGCGCCGCCGCCAGGACATCGCAGCCGAGGTGCTGGGCGGGGTTGGTTATCGCGCCAGGCGCGACGGGCTGCATGTCTGGTTGCAACTGCCCGCGGACCGTGCCGAGGAAAGCTTCGTCGCCCAGGCCCGCCTGCAAGGCGTGGCGATCGCGCCCGGCACCTCCTTCCGCATCTCGGATGCGCCCTGGCATCCGGCGGTGCGCATCTCGCTAGGCTCGACCACCGAGGGGGAACTGCGCGCCGGCTTAGGCGTTGTCACCAAGCTGCTGCTTGGCGATCCGGAGCATCTGCTGCTCGCTATCTGAGCGGAAATTGCCCTGGAATCATGCACGCCGGAAATATTGTCATGATTTTATTTTCCCAATTGACATGATTTGGCGCGTTCCGCATCGTTAAGGGCACAGGCTTCTCCAGCAGGGGAAATTCATTTGTCCTCACCCATCATCAAGGTCGACGCCATTTCGAAGAGCTTCGGCTCGTTCAAGGTGCTGGACGGCCTGTCGATGCAGGTCATGCCCGGCGAGAAGCTGGCGCTGATCGGCCCGTCCGGCTCGGGCAAGACGACGATCCTGCGCATCCTGATGACGCTGGAGAAGATCGACGGCGGCCATATCCAGATCGATGGCGAGCAGCTCTACCACATGGAGCGCAACGGCCAGCTGCTGCCCGCCGACGAGCGGCACCTGACCAAGATGCGGCAGAAGATCGGCATGGTCTTCCAGCTGTTCAATCTGTTTCCGCACAAATGCGTCATGGATAACGTCACGCTGGCGCCGATGCTGACCAAGGGCACGCCTCGCGCCGCCGCTGAAAAGCGGGCCATGGAACTGCTCGACATGGTCGGCATGGCTGACAAGGCGAAGTCGATGCCGGCGCAGCTGTCCGGCGGCCAGAAGCAGCGCGTGGCGATTGCCCGTGCGCTGGCATTGTCGCCGAAGATCATGCTGTTCGACGAGGTGACGTCGGCCCTCGATCCGGAGCTGGTCGAGGAGGTGATGAATGTCATGCGCAAGCTCGCCGCAGAGACCGACATGACCATGCTGCTGGTCACCCACGAGATGGGCTTTGCCCACGACTTCGCCGACCGCGTGCTGTTCTTCGACCGCGGCAAGATCGTCGAAGAGGGCAAACCAGACGAGATTTTCCGCCATCCAAAGCAGGAGCGCACGCAAGGCTTCCTGAAGAAGATCATCGCGGCCGGACATCGTGTCTGACCGCTTTGCGGGGCGGAAGACCGCCCCAGACAAAACCAAGAAGACAACAAGGAGTTGGGAACAATGAAGAAACTTGGCATTCTGGCCGGCGTCGCCGGTCTCGCACTGACGGCGGTGCTCGCCGCGTCGAGCACCGGTGCGGCCGATGACAGCAAGCTCGAGCAATTGAAGGCGCAGGGCTTTGCCCGCGTCGCGATCGCCAACGAGCCGCCCTATACGGCGGTCGCCGCCGACGGCAAAGTTTCGGGTGCGGCGCCCGACGTGGCGCGCGAGGTCTTCAAGCGTCTCGGTGTTGCCGACATCGTCGCTTCGATCTCCGAATATGGCGCGATGATCCCCGGCCTGCAGGCCGGCCGCTTCGACGTCGTCACCGCCGGCCTGTTCATGAAGCCGGAGCGTTGCGCGGCGGTCGTCTATTCCGAGCCGGTGCTGTGCGACGCCGAGGCGATGTTGGTGAAGAAGGGCAATCCGAAGGGCTTCAAAAGCTACGAGGACGTCGCCAAGGACACGTCAGCCACCATCGGCGCGCCCGGTGGCGGCACCGAGGAGAAGCTGGCGCTCAACGCCGGCGTGCCGCGCGAGCGCGTCATCGTCGTGCCGGACGGCCAGAGCGGCCTGAAGATGCTGCAGGACGGCCGCATCGACGCCTATTCGCTGCCCGTCTTGTCGATCAACGACCTCGTCAAGAAAGCCAACGATCCGAACCTCGAAGTCATCGCCCCGGTGGTCGGCGCGCCAGTCTATTGTGACGGCGCCGCTTTCAAGAAGGGCGATGAGGCGCTGCGCGATGCCTTCGATGGCGAACTCGCCAAACTGAAGAAATCCGGCGAGTTCGCCAAGATCATCGAGCCCTACGGCTTCTCGGCGGCAGCAGCGATGTCGACCACGCGCGACAAACTCTGCGCGGCGAAATAGGGCCGTTTTGCCTTCTCCCCGTTCACGGGGAGAAGGTGGCCCGAAGGGCCGGATGATGGGCGGCGCCAGGTTCTGAGAATTTAGCGCTGCCCCTCATCTGTCTGCCGGCTCCTTCTCCCCGTGTACGGGGAGAAGGAGCTAGAACCCAACCGTTGGAACCCGAATGACCCAGTGGTCCGGCTACCTCGGCCTGATATTGCAGGGAGCGCTTGTCACCATCGAGCTGACGCTGATGGGGTCGGTGCTCGCCCTGATCATGGCCTTCCTCGCCGGCATGGGCCGCGTGTCGCGCTTCTTTGCGCTGCGCTGGCTGGCCACCGCCTATATAGAATTCTTCCGCGGCACCTCGATCTTCGTGCAGCTGTTCTTTGCCTATTTCGTGTTGCCGTTGATCGGCCTCGAACTGACCCCCCTGCAGGCGGGTGTGCTGGCGCTGGGCCTCAATGTCGGCGCCTATGCGGCCGAGGTGGTACGCGGCGCCATCCAGTCGGTCGGCCGCGAACAATATGAGGCCTGCATCGCGCTCAACCTCGGCCGCTGGCAAGGCATGCGCCATGTCATCCTGCCGCAGGCGCTGCTGGTCATGCTGCCGACCTTCGGCAACAATGCCATCGAACTGCTCAAGGCGACCTCCGTGGTGTCGCTGATCTCGCTCGCCGATCTCACCTTTCAGGCGCAGGTCGTGCGCTCGCAGACCGGTAACACGCTGGCGCCGTTCACCACCATCCTGATCATCTATTTCGCCCTGGCGCTGATCATCTCCTGGGGCGTGCGTTCTCTGGAACGCCGCATGGCGCGCGGCCTCGACCGGGTGCGCGTCTGATGGATTGGGACTGGAACTTCGTCTGGGAGATCCTGCCGACGCTGATCCAGGGCGTGAAGATCACCATCCTGGCAACGCTGCTCGGCTCCGTGCTGGCCGCTGTCGTGGGTCTGGGCATCGCGCTGGCGCGACGCTCGCCCAACAAGGTCCTGTCACGCAGCATCGGCTGGGCGGCCGAATTCATCCGCGGCACGCCACTTCTGGTGCAACTTTATTTCATCTTCTATGTCCTGCCGGATTTCGGCATCCTTTTGCCGCCCTTGGTCGCCGGCGTCATCGGGCTCGGCCTGCACTACGGCACCTACACGGCGGAAGTTTATCGCGCCGGCATCGACAACGTGCCGCGCGGCCAGTGGGAGGCGGCCAAGGCCTGCAATCTGAGCGCCACGCAGACCTGGACCAACATCATCATTCCGCAAGCGATCCCACCGATGATCCCGGCTTTGGCCAACTATTTCATCGCCATGTTCAAGGAGACGCCGCTGCTATCGGCGATCACCGTGCTGGAGCTGATGAACCAGGCCAAGAGCGTCGCCAACACCTACTACCGCTACATTGAGCCGATCACGCTGGTCGGCGCTTTCTTCCTCGTCATCAGCCTCTTCTCGGTCGTGCTGCTGCGCTGGCTTGAACATCGCTACGGCAAGATCGAAAGGTAATTCTCAAGATGAAACCGCTGCCCGAAATCAGGCTGATGCCGACAAGGCCGGCGCTCGATGCGCGCCCGCTGGAAAAGCGCGTCGGCCTGATCATCCTTGCCACCGACCACACCAGCGAACCGGATTTCCGCCGCATGGTGGCGAGCGAGCGGGTCGGCGTCTATGTCGCGCGCATTCCCTACAAGAATCCGACGACGCCGGAAAACCTTCGCAAGATGCAGCCCGAGCTGGCGGCGGGTGCGGCGTTGATCCTGCCCGACGAAAACCTCGACGCGATCTGCTACTCCTGCACCTCGGCCTCGGTAGTGATTGGCGACGCTGAAATCGAGGCCGCGATCCAGTCTGCCAAGCCGGGTGTTCCCGTCGTCACGCCGCCGATGGCCGGCGTGCGCGGGCTGCAGGCGCTGGGCGCGAAAAAGATCAGCATCCTCACCCCTTACACCGTCGAAACCTCCAGGCCGATGGCGACGTATTTCGGCGAGCGCGGCTTTGAGATCGTCAGCTTCACCTGCCTCGGCTTCGAGGACGATCGCGAGATGGCGCGCATTGCGCCGGCAGCGATCGTCGACCTAGCTCGTGAGGCGACGCATGCGCAGGCCGATGCACTGTTCGTGTCCTGCACCGCATTGCGCGGAGCGCTCGCGGTTCCCGGCATGGAACAGGCGATCGACCGCCCGGTCGTCACCAGCAATCAGGCCAGCGCCTGGAATTGTTTGCGGTTGTGTGGCGACGGGACGTCGCATCCCGAATTTGGCCGTCTGATGACGCTGCCTTTGCCGCGCGATTGACGATCATGACGACAGTCACCCTTAACGATATTCGTGCCGCCCGGGAGCGAATTGCCGGCAAAATCGAACGCACGCCGACAGGGTTATCTCACAGCCTTTCCGAACGACTGGGCATCCCCGTCCACCTCAAGCTTGAACACCGCCAGACCACCGGCAGCTTCAAGCTGCGCGGCGCCTCGAATGCCGTTGCTTCGCTGAGCGCCGAGGAGAAGGCGCGCGGCGTGGTCGCGGCGTCGACCGGCAATCATGGCCGTGCGCTGGCCCATGCTGCGAAGCTCGAAGGCATGCGTGCGGTGATCTGCATGTCGCGACTGGTGCCGGGCAACAAGCTCGACGAAATCCGTCGGCTTGGCGCGGATGTCCGCATCATCGGCAACAGTCAGGACGAGGCGCAGCAGGAGGTCGAACGGCTGGTGGCGCAGGAGGGACTGGTGATGCTGCCGCCCTTCGACCACCCGGCCATCATCGCCGGGCAAGGCACGCTCGGACTGGAGATGATCGAGCAGGTCCCGGATGCCGCTCTCGTCCTGGTGCAACTCTCCGGTGGTGGACTCGCCTCGGGCATCGCCGCCGCCGTCAAGGGCGTCAGCCCCGGGACAAAAATCATCGGCGTTTCGATGGCGCGTGGTGCTGCGATGAAGGCGAGCCTGGATGCCGGTCGCCCGGTCGAGGTGGAAGAACTGCCGACGCTGGCGGATTCGCTCGGCGGCGGCGTCGGTCTCGGCAACCGGCTGACCTTCGCCATGTGCCGCGATCTGCTCGACGACGTCATCCTGCTCAGCGAGGACGAGATCGCCGCCGGCATCCGCCATGCCTATGAACAGGAGCGCGAGATCGTCGAAGGCGCCGGAGCGGTCGGCATCGCTGCGCTACTCGTCGGCAAGGTCAGGGCGACCGGGCCGGTGGTCGTTCTTCTCTCGGGCCGCAATATCGACATGAACACGCATCGCAAGATCGTCTGCGGTGACGCAATCGCGGAGCGCGCGGCATGAAAACTCTCCCACGCCGAATTCCCGCCCACCCCCCTCTGTCCTGCCGGACATCTCCCCCGCAAGGGGGGAGATCGGCAGCTTCGATGCGGTCGCTATTCTTGCTGCGCTGGAGATTGGCGAAGGCAGGAGTGCAGTCCAATCTCCCCCCTTGCGGGGGAGATGGCCGGCAGGCCAGAGGGGGGTGTGACGGAACACTATCCTTCGTGGTGCGCGCTAGTACGGAGCGCGACACATGAGTCCGATGACCATCCTCACCGAGAAGGAACTGCGCACAATCGTGCCGCTCGATCTCGACGCGGTCGCCTGCGTCGAAAACGCTTTCCGCGCGCTCGCCACATTGCCGGTGGCGATGCCGCCGATTCTGCGGTTGGACATTCACGAGCAGCGCGGCGAGGTGGATGTGAAGTCCGCCTATGTGCCAGGAATAGAAGGTTTCGCCGTCAAAATTAGCTCGGGCTTCTTCGACAATCCGAAGCTCGGTCTGCCCAGCGGGGGCGGCATGATGGTGTTGCTCTCGGCAAGAACCGGTGTGGTCGAGGCGCTGCTGCTCGACAATGGCTATCTCACAGATGTCCGCACCGCTGCTGCCGGCGCCGTCGCGGCGAAGCATCTGTCGCGGCCGGATTCGTCCGTCGCCGCAATCTTCGGCGCCGGCGTGCAAGCCGGGCTGCAACTCGAAGCACTCATGTTGGTGCGGCCGATCGCCGAGGCACGTATCTGGGCGCGCGATGCGGTCAAGGCGGAGACGGCCGCAGGCGCGCTGCGCGAAAAACTAGGTATTCTCGTGCGCGCCGAGCCGGATTCAGCCAAAGCAACCATCGGCGCCGACATCATCGTCACCACCACGCCGTCGACCGAGCCGCTGATCAAGGCCGGCTTTGTCGTTGCCGGGCAGCACATCACCGCCATGGGCTCGGATGCCGAACACAAGAACGAGATCGCGCCGGCGATCCTGCGCATGGCCGATCTCTATGTCGCCGACAGCGCCAAGCAGACACGGCGTCTGGGAGAACTGCATCACGCCATCGCATCGGGCGTGATGGGAGCCGATGCCGCGGTCACCGAACTCGGCCAGATCATCGCCGGCGAACGGCACGGAAGGCGCTCACCCAGCGACATCACCATCGCCGACCTCACCGGCACCGGCGTGCAGGATACGGCGATCGCCACGCTCGCTCGCAACCGGGCGCGGGCGGCCAATGCCGGAACCATTTTTGAAAGCTGATGCTGGCCAAAGCGTGATCCGGAAGTGCAACCCGGTTTTTCCCAGAGATCACGTTCAAACAAGAACGACGAGCCTGTTTCCAACAAAGTTGAAACAGGCTCCAGGCCCAACAAACGAGGACCAAGAACAATGCAGCCGAACCTAAAATTCTCGCGTGGCGAATTTGCGGATCGCCTCGCCAAGACGCGAAAAGCCATGGAGGGGAAAGGCGTCGATCTGCTTGTTATCAGCGACCCATCCAACATGGCCTGGCTGACCGGCTATGATGGCTGGTCGTTCTATGTGCATCAGGCGGTGATCGTGCCACCATCGGGCGAGCCGGTCTGGTACGGTCGCGGCCAGGATGCCAATGGCGCCAAGCGCACCGCCTATCTCGCGCATGACAACATCGTCGGCTATGCCGACCACTACGTGCAGTCGACCGAGCGCCACCCGATGGATTTTTTGGCAAGCGTCCTCAGTGATCGCGGCTGGGGAAAGCTGACCATCGGCGTCGAGATGGACAATTACTGGTTCTCGGCGGCCGCCTTCGCCGCGTTGCAGAAGCACCTGCCCAACGCCCGCTTCGTCGACGCGACAGCGCTGGTCAACTGGCAGCGCGCCGTGAAGAGTTCAACCGAGATCGACTATATGCGCAAGGCGGCTCGGATCGTCGAAGCCATGCACCAGCGCATCGTCGACAAGATCCAGGTCGGCATGCGCAAATGCGATCTGGTCGCCGAGATCTACGATGCCGGCACGCGCGGTGTCGATGGCGTCGGCGGCGACTATCCGGCGATCGTGCCGCTGCTGCCGTCGGGCGCCGACGCCTCGGCGCCGCATCTCACCTGGGACGACCAGCCGATGAAGTCGGGCGAGGGCACCTTCTTCGAGATCGCGGGCTGCTACAACCGCTACCATTGCCCGCTGTCGCGCACCGTCTTTCTCGGCAAGCCGACACAGGAATTCCTCGATGCCGAGAAGGCGACACTGGAAGGCATGGAGGCGGGGCTGGCGGCGGCAAAGCCCGGCAATGCCTGTGAGGACATCGCCAACGCCTTTTTCGCCGTGTTGAAGAAATATGGCATCGTCAAGGACAACCGCACCGGCTATTCCATCGGTCTCTCCTATCCGCCGGATTGGGGCGAACGCACCATGAGCCTGCGCCCTGGAGACCGCACCGAACTCAAGCCTGGCATGACCTTCCATTTCATGACCGGTCTCTGGCTGGAGACCATGGGACTGGAAATCACCGAATCCATCCTGATCACCGAAACCGGTGTAGAGTGCCTCGCCAATGTACCGCGCAAACTGGTGGTGAAGAATTGAGCCCGATGCCTAGCCTCCGCCCATCCCCGATCGCCCCGACCGTCGATTTCGACAAGGACGGCGTGCAACATGGTTTCCTGCGCCTGCCCTACAGCCGCGACGACTCGGCGTGGGGCTCGGTGATGATCCCGATCTGCGTCATCCGCAACGGCAAGGGGCCGACTGCCCTGCTCACCGGCGGCAATCATGGCGACGAGTATGAGGGGCCGCTGGCGCTTTACGACCTCGCCCGCACGCTCGATCCGAAGCAAGTCGGCGGCACGGTGATCATCGTGCCGGCGATGAACTATCCGGCCTTCCGCGCCGGCACGCGGACGTCGCCGATCGACAAGGGCAATATGAACCGCAGCTTTCCCGGCCGTCCCGACGGCACGGTGACGGAAAAGATCGCCGACTATTTCCAGCGCGAATTGCTGCCCCGCGCCGACCTCGTCTTCGACTTCCACTCCGGTGGCAAGACACTGGATTTCGTGCCCTTCTGTGCCGCCCACACGGTGCCCGACAAGGCGCTGGAGCAGAAAGCCTTCGATGCGGTCGCGGCGTTCTCTGCCCCGTTCTCGATGCGCATGATCGAGATCGACTCCGTCGGCATGTACGACACGGCGGCGGAGGAAATGGGCAAGGTCTTCGTCAGCACCGAGCTTGGCGGCGGCGGCACTTCGCGCGCACAGACGGTGCGGATTGCGCGGCGCGGCATCAGCAATGTGCTGCGTCATGCCGGCATTGTCGCCGGTGCAGTAGAGAAGAGCCCGACGCAGTGGCTCGACATGCCGTCGGGCGATTGCTTCTCCTTCGCCGAGGACGACGGCATGATCGAAACCATGGTCGATCTCGGCGAGCCTGTGAAAGAAGGCTCGGTGCTGGGGCGCATCCATTCCACCGGCCGCACCGGCATCGCTCCGCAGGAAATCCGGGCAAAAATGTCCGGCATTCTGGCGGCGCGGCATTTCCCCGGCGTGGTCAAAGCCGGTGACTGCGCCGCCGTCCTGGCCGTTTTGGTTTCATCGTGATTCGCAGAGTACGCCGCGCGAATATCAGTCGGTCTGGATCCAGACCGACTTGGTCTCCAGATACTCGTGCAGATGCTCGATGCCGCCCTCGCGGCCATAACCCGACATCTTCATGCCGCCGAACGGCACCGCCGGGTCGATGGCATGGTACATGTTGACCCAGACCGAGCCGGCCTTGACACGGCGCGCAAGCTTGTGCGCGGTGCCCAGATGCGTGGTGAAGATGCCGGCGGCCAGGCCATAGGGCGTCGCATTGGCACGCGCCACCGCTTCGTCGAGCGTGTCGAAGGGCATCGCCGAAATGACCGGGCCGAAAATCTCCTCGCGCGCGATGGTCATCTGGTCCGACACGGCGCCGAAGACCGTCGGCGCAATGAAGTTGCCGCCATCGTAGAGCTCGCCGGTCAGCCGCGAGCCACCGGCGACCAGTTCGGCGCCTTCGTCGCTGCCGGCCCTGATATAGCCCTCCACCTTGCCTGCCTGCCTGGCATTGATGAGCGGTCCGATTTCCGTCTCTGCCTCGATGCCATGGCCGATCCGCAGTCTGCCCGCGAAATCGGCGAGCCGGCGGACGAACTCGTCATGGATTTCGCGCGCCACGAACAGCCGCGAGCCGGCAATGCAGATCTGGCCCGAATGCACGAACACCGCCATCGCCGCGATCGGAACAGCCTTGTCGATGTCGGCGTCGCGGCAGACGATGATCGGCGACTTGCCGCCGAGCTCCAGTGAAACGCGTTTGAGGTTGGCCACGGCTGCCCGCGCGATGGCCTGGCCGGTCAGCGTCGATCCGGTGAAAACGATCTTGTTGACGTCTGGATGTTCGGCGAGCCGCGCACCGGCGTCGGCCCCGGTGCCGGTGACGACGTTGACGACGCCGTCCGGCACGCCGGCTTCCTGCATCAGTTGCGCGATCAGCAGCGGCGTCAGCGACGCATCCTCGGACGGTTTCAGCACGATGGTGCAGCCTGTCGCCAGCGCCGGCGCGATCTTCCAGATCGAGGCGGCGGTCGGCGCGTTCCAGGGAATGATCGCACCAACGACGCCCACCGGCTCGCGCCGGGTGAAGGTGACGATCTCGCCGGGAATCGAATTGTCGATAGCCTCGCCATGCAGCGCCGTCGCCATGCCGGCATAGAAGCGCAGCATGCCGATGACGCGGCGCCGGTTGGCGAGCGTGCGCGTGATCGGCAGTCCCATATCGAGCGTGTCGGAAACGCTGAGCTCTTCCCAATGCGTCTCGAACAGATCGGCGATCCTGAGCAGCACGCACTGCCGCTCGTAGGGCGAGAATTTGGACCATGGGCCTTCGAAGGCCGCGCGCGCGGCGGCCACCGCCGAGTCGATATCGGCAGCCCCGCCGCGCGGCACTGTCGCCAGCACCTCGCCTGTTGCCGGATTGAGTGCCTGCATGCCCTGGCCGGACTGCGCCGCGACCCACTTGCCGCCAATGAACATCGGTCGGAATTCGCCATGGTACAACGCCGTGGCCTTCGCCTTCGGGTCGAAGTTCAGCGTCATCTTTTCCTCCTCGCAATTCCGTGGCGACTATTACTCCCGCCGCCGGCCTTAAACAAACAAGGAAAGCTAAAGGGCGCTCAGATAATCAGGTTGTGCGCGTGACTTCCGATCACGCGAGCAACAAGAAACAGACAGCCGCTAGAGCATGATCCCGAAAAGTGGGAACCGGCTTTCGGAAAAGATCGTGCTTCGACAAACGGCATCTAGAAAAATCATCCGGCATCTAGAAAAATCATCGCGAGTTGTCGGAGCGCGTCGCTGAAAGCTCGACGAGGCAAGCCGATCATTGCCCACGGCGACAGCGATGCCGGCATTGCAGACGAGAGCGCAACAGGTAGTCGCCCGCCGCCACCCAGCGCTCACCCGCGGCCGGATCGATCGTTGGCCGTTCCAGCCGGCTTCACCGTGACAGAGGTTTGGCGCGCCGCTTCGCTGCAATCGCTGTCGGATGACTGCTCGCGGAAGCAAGATCGGTCAGCGGCCTCGCGACTTGCAAACATTGGCAGTTGAGCCGCAACCGACGGTGCCTGCATCGATCGAGCACGCCGGTCCGTCACTCCGGAAGTCCGGCCTTTCGGAAGCCATCGACGAAATGGTCGAGCGTGGCAGTGTCGCGGAACGGCTCCGTCTCGACCCAGTGGCGGGTGGTGAAATGTGGGTTCGCGACAAGGAACAGGTCGACCTCGGCGCGCGCCTCGTCGATCCGGCCGAGTTGCGCAAGGCTTGCCGCAAGGAAACGGCGCGAGCTTGTCCGATACGTCTCGTCCCGGCGCGTCGTCTCGACGGCGGCTTCATAGTCGCGCGCCGCATATTGCGCCTGGCCGAGCGTCAGATAGTACCAGCTTGCCGGAAACGGGTTCAGCCGGAACGCCTTGCCGATATAGTCGAGGCCCTCCTCGACGCGCCCGGCCAGGACCGCGATGTCGGACAATGTCGCCCAGGCATCGGCCTCGTTCGGGTCGAGCTCGAACGCCTTGGCAAATCCCACATCCGCTTCGTCGAATCTGCGCTCATAGGCAAGCAGGTTAGCAAGCACCCAGTGGCAGCCGGCATCGTTGGGATCGATCGCCACAGCCTTGCGCGCCAGTTCCAGGGCAAGGCCGCGGGCAGGCTCAATGGGCTCTCCCCAATGCACCCATCCCATCCAGTGGTTCATGGCAAGCCAGCGATAGGCTTCGGCATAGTCCGGATCGAGCGCAAGCGCGCGCGTCAGCAACAGATGCGCTTCGCGCGCCGTCTCCGGCGAGACGTCGATCAGGTTGCGGGCTCGCACGCACAGATCGTAGGCCTCGAGATTTCGGGGCCGGTTGCGCGGCAGCGGCGCGCGCAGCCGGCCAAGCAGCGCCTCGACGATCTTGGCCGTCACCTCGTCCTGAACGGCAAAGATATCTTCCAGGCCGCGATCGAAGCGGTCTGCCCATAAATGCTCGCCGCTCAGCGCGTCGACCAGCTGGGCGTTGATGCGCACGCGCCCGGCGGCGCGTCTGGCGCTGCCCTCCAAGAGATAGCGCACGCCAAGTTCTCTGGCGACCTCGCGCACATCCACCGCCTTGCCCTTGTAGGCAAAGGTCGAGTTGCGCGCGATGACGAACAGGCCGCCGATCCTCGACAGGTCGGTGATCAGGTCTTCGGTCAACCCGTCGGCGAAGGCTTCCTGCTCGGGGTCGTTGCTGAAATTGGCAAAGGGCAGCACGGCTATCGACGGTTTGGCGGGCAGCGGCAAAGCCTGTCGCTTCTCGTCGCCGAGCTGTTCGATGGCGCCGGCGAAGCGATAGCCGACGCGCGGAACGGTCGATATCCATTCTCCGCCGTTCGTGGCCGGACCCAGCAGCTTGCGCAATTGCGCAATCTGGACGGTGAGGTTGCCTTCCTCAACGGCGGTGCCTGGCCATGCCGCATCCATCAACTCGGCCTTGGCCACGATCTCGCCGGGCCGGGCGACGAGCGCCGCCAGCAGCTGCAGTCCGCGGTGGCCGGCGGCGACGGGAACTTGGTCCCGAAGGAGCGTTCCCGCACCCGGATCAAGCACGAACGGACCAAAGGCAAAGCGCGATCCCTGCATAACGCGCATCTATAGAGCAATTCCAGGAAAGGTGTGAAGGCGGTTTTCCCACGGGAAAGCGCGGCGGAGCGCTTCACGGACGTATGGCGTCAAAACAAAGAGTTGAGCACCTCGCCGTTTCCATGAAACGGCGAGGTGCTCTAGCCGGTTTGGAACTTTTGAGAACTATTTGGCCGGGCTTAATTACGGCGCCGTCCGCATGCGGCAGAGTTCAACCTCTTGCAAGCCGAGGGCTGTCGCCCGTTAAACCGAATGGAGGTTGCCATGAACGATACCCTTGCTTCTGCTCGTGCAGCCTGGCCGGAAAAGGCGGTGTCGCCTCGCCCGCATCTGGCGAGCCCGCGGGGCATGATCGCGGCCTGGCGCGAGCGGATACGCTTTCGCTGGGACCTCAAGCAGATGGCGGAGGCCAATCCGCACCTGATCGACGATATCGGTCTGACCAGACGCCAGGTCGAGGCCGAAATCGTAAAACGCTTCTGGCAAGTGTGAGCTGATGTCGCGGATAAGACCCGACCGCCTGTTTGGGCGTGCCGCGGCACTTTGCCGGCATTTGCCCTTGCCGGAAGGTGCCGATCCTGCTTCGAAGCCGGCATGAGCGCCGAAGACGCGACGTCACCGCCGGAGAACCACATCGCATGGGCCGCGATGGCCGGCATCATCGCGACAGTTACGGTGTTCGCCATAGCACAGGGGCTGACGTATCCGCTGCTCAGCTTCATCCTGGAACGGCAAGGGACGACACCGGGCCTTATCGGCCTCTCGGCCGCGATGACGCCTCTGGGTTTCATTATATCGTCGCTCTTCACGCCGGCGCTGGTCCGGCGGGTGGGCGCGGCGCGCTTTGCGGTTGTGTGTTCGATCCTGGCAGCAACCGTCCTGATCGCGATTGCCTGGACGCAGGATGTATGGGCCTGGATGCCGTTGCGCTTCCTGCTCGGCTTCTTTGCCAATCCGCTTTACGTGATCAGTGAAACCTGGCTGGTCTCGATCACACCCGCCGCACGCCGAGGCCGCATCATGGGCCTATACTCCTCCATCGTTTCCGCCGGCTTTGGCCTCGGCCCGCTGTCGCTAGGCTTGGTCGGCACGCAAGGATGGCCACCCTTCATCATCGGCAGCGCGGCCTTCCTTGTCTGCGGCCTGATCGTGCTTGCCGTCGCGCCACGCCTGCCCGACATGCCGCGTGAGGGCGAAGCGGTGTCGGTCGGCGGCTTCTTCGCGCTGGCGCCGCTGCTCTTGTTCGCAGTCTTCACGGCTGCCGCCTTCGAGCAAGTCCTGCTTTCGCTGTTCGCGGTCTATGGTGCCGCGCTCGGCAGCACTGAGCAGCGCATCGCTTCGCTCATCACCTGTTTCATCGCCGGCAATGCCGTGCTGCAGGTCGTGCTTGGGCGCGCCGCCGAACGGTTTGGTTCGAAGCCGATGATGCTGTTCTGTGTCCTGGCTTGCCTGGCCGGTTGTTTGCTGTTGCCGTTGCTCTTCGCTACATGGCTTGTCTGGCCGCTCTTCTTCGTCTGGGGCGGGGTCTCGTTCGGGATCTACACGCTGTCGCTGATCCAGCTCGGCGAGCGTTTCACCGGTCAAGCCTTGATCGCCGGCAATGCCGCCTTCGCGTTCGTATGGGGGGTAGGCGGCATCGTCGGCTCACCCGTGGCCGGGCTGGCGATGCAACTGACCGGACATCAGGGACTGCCATTGTCGCTTGGCCTGCTGTGCTGCGTGCTGGTGGTGTTTCTGCTGGCGGAGTTACGGCGGGTTCACCGCGTTCAGGCGTAAGGCGTGCCTGCCATTGCGGCCTTCAGGCCGATGCTGCCCTTGTCGACAAGAGCGAGAAAGGCCGAACCCGCCTCGTCGCCGTCCTGGGTTTCTCGAAGCGTCCGATCCGCCTCGATGAACGCCACGGCCGCCAGGCGGGTGTCGGGGTCTGCAGCTTACGCCCGCCGCCTTAGGATAGTGCCACCATTAGGATATCCCAGCTCGTCGCGTTCGCTCGCGCCGACGCCGGCCCAGTGTTTCCGGACCAGCAATGTCTTCAGCTGCCATGTCTTCAACCTCGATGTCAGGCGAAAACGCGGCCGCCGTAGAACTCGGCGGCCGCCAATGGCGACCTATATTCGCCCGAGAACAACCAGAATGATCACGATGATCAGCACCAGCCCGAGGCCACCGCCGCCATAGTAACCAGTGCCGTAAAACGGGCCGCCGCCGAGGCCGCTGAAGCCGCCGAGCAACGCGATGATCAGGATGATAATAAGAATGGTACCCAGGCCCATATGCCGTCTCCTTCGCTGCCGCGCCGTTCACGGCGCGGCTCGAAGAACTAAACTCCCAGCAAGCCTTCCTGTTCCCCGGCGATTTTCATCCGACGGCTAAGGAACGAAAGCCATCATGACGGCGTTTGCTGAGGTTCAGGCGCAAGCTGCGCGTGCATCGCGCGCCGGGCGGCGCGTAGAATTCAGAATTTAGGGAGGATCGCCCTCAAGGCGGCCGGCGGCTCGTCCACCTGAACGCGCCGGCAGGCGTGACGCGGGGCTTGCGCTGGAAGGCGCGGCGAAAGGTGTCGACATCTGAAAAGCCGAATTGGTCGGCGGCGAGTTTTGGCCCCGCACCATTTCCAGTCGAGCTGAACCGGCAGCAGCTCACGTCGCCTTGCCGGCCAGCGCGCCTATGTCTTCCTCGGCAATATCGTCGAACGATGCGTAGTTCATGCTGTAGAGCCTGGCATAGAGGCCCTTGGCCGCCATCAGTTGCTCGTGATTTCCGCTCTCGACGATCTCGCCGTTCTGTAAGACGATGATGCGGTCGGCGCCGCGTATGGTCGCCAGTCGGTGCGCGATGACCAGCCCGGTGCGGCCTTCCAGCAGCGTGACCAGCGCTTTCTGGATCAGCATCTCGGTGTAGGAATCGATGCTCGCCGTGGCCTCGTCGAGCACCAGGATTTTTGCGTCGGCGACCAGCGCCCGGGCGAAACTGATCAGCTGGCGCTGGCCGAGGGACAGATTGCCGCCGCGCTGTTCGAGCTCGGTGTCGTAGCCATCGGGCAAATGCTCGATGAAGTCGTGCGCGCCGACGGCCTGCGCGGCGCGCACAACCTCTTCGCGGGTAGCCGATGTCTTGTGGTAGCGGATATTTTCCAGCACCGTGCCTGAAAACAGGAACGGCTCCTGCAGCACCATGGCGACCTGGTCGCCGAGCGAATCCTGCGTGACGGCACGGACATCGTGGCCGCCGACCCGCACCTCGCCCGACCAGACGTCGTAGAAGCGGTGCACCAGCGCCATGCAGCTCGACTTGCCCGAACCGGTCGGGCCGACAAGCGCAACCGTCTCGCCCGGATTGACGCGGAAGGAGATGTTTTTCAGCACCGGCTGGTTCTGCCGGTAGCCGAAGGTGACGTTCCTGAACTCGACCGAACCGTCCATGTCGCGCGTCAGCGCCACCGCGCCTTGTTTGTCGCTAACGTCGACCGGCACGTCCAGCACTTCGGAGATGCGTTGGCCCGACGCCATGGCGCGCTGCATGACACTGTACTGCATGGTGAGCGAGCGGATCGGGTCGAAGAAGCGCTGGATGTAGAACAGGAACGCCACCATGACGCCGATGTCGAGGCTGTGCGACAGCACCATCGAACCGCCGACGACGATGACCGTCGCCATCGCAATGCCGGTCAGCGTGTCGACGATCGGCACCATCACCTGCGCATATTTGGCCGAGGTCAGGTGAGCCCTGAGATTGGCCAGCACCTTCTCGTCATAGAGGTCGAAATTGACGTGCTGGCGTTCGAGACTCTGCACAGTGCGCACGCCATGGATGCCTTCCGCCAGCGCCCCATTGGCAATCGAATTGGTTTCGTGCGCGGCCATGAAGGCGACCTTGGCGCGCGGCAGCCAGAACAGGCGCACGATGAACAGCGCCGGCATGGTCGACAGCGTCAACAGGCCGAGACGAAAATCGAGCCACAAAAGCACGCTGACAATGCCGAAAAGAAGCACGATGTCGCCCACCGACATGACCGACGTCTCGAGGAATTCCTGCATCGAATTGACGTCGCCCTGCAGGCGCGACATCAGCCGGCCCACCTCGGTCTTGTCCATGAAGCTCAGCGAGACGCGCTGCAGATGGCTGAACATGGCGCGGCGCAAATCCGACAGCACATTCTCGGCCACCTTGCCGACGACGCTTTCCTGGATATAGCTGGCGGCATAGTTGATCAGGATGATCAGGGCGAAGGCACCGATCGCCCAGTTCATGACGGAGCTGTCGGCCTTGCCCGCCGCCATGCCGTGGTCGATGGCGTAACGGATGACCAGCGGGATCGCCAATTGCGTCAGAGTGAACACCAAAACGGCGGCGACCGAGATGAAGATCCGGCCCTGATACGGTCTCACGAAGCTCCAGATGCGGCGCACGATGCGCGGATCGTAGACCTTGCCGAAGACCTCTTCCTCGTCGCGGTGCGAACCGACGACGGCCCTTGTGGGCCGCCGGCTGGTGTCTTCCTTCTGGTCGTCGTTCTGTGTCGACATCATGCGGCTCCCACCGCCACCGGCAAATCGTCGTCCGGCCGCAGCTGCAGGTCGTAAAGCGCGCGGTAGCGTCCACCCAGCGCCAACAATTCCTGGTGCGTGCCGCGCTCGGAGATGCGGCCATTCTCGACGAACAGGATCTGGTCGGCATGCATCAGCGAGCTCAGCCGGTGCGAGATGATCAGCGTCACGCGGTCCTTGGCGAAACGCTTCATCGCGGTGCGGATTCGCTGCTCGGTGCCGGCGTCGACAGCCGCGGTGGAATCGTCGAAGACCAGAACCGAAGGCCGCAGGATCAGCGTGCGGGCGATGGTCAGGCGCTGCCGCTGGCCGCCGGAAAGCGATGAGCCGCGCTCGCCCACGACCGTGGTGTAGCCGGCCGGAAGCCCGATGATGTAATTGTGCAGCTGGGCGTATTCAGCCGCCTGCCCGATGCGGGTCTCGCGCGCCCAGGGATTGCCATAGGCGATGTTGTTTTCGATCGAGGTGGTGAACAGGAAGGCGTCCTGCTGCACGACGCCGACCGCCTTGCGCAGCGATTGCAGCGTCACCTCGCGGATATCCTGTCCGTCGATGGTGATCGCGCCCGACGTGACGTCGTAGAAGCGCGGGATCAGATGCGCGATGGTCGACTTGCCGCCGCCAGGCGGGCCGACAATGCCGACGGTCTCGCTGGACCTGGCCTCGAAGGAAATGCCCGACAGCGCCGGCCGGCCGCCGGCGCCCGCGTAGCGGAAGCCGACATTGTCGAAGCGCAGCACGCCTTCGGTGACCACGAGATCCTTGGCATCAGGCGCATCCTCGATGTCAAGTTCGGCGTCAAGCAGTTCGAACAGCCTTGTGCCGCAGGTCGAGGCGCGGGCGAACGAGTTGACCATCAGCCCGAGCTGGCGCACCGGCATCTGCAGGATGGTCATGAAGGTGAGGAACTGCGCCAGCGTGCCGACGCTGATCTGGCCCGCGATCACCTTCTGGCCACCGAACCACAGCACCATGCCCATGGCAGCCAGGAAGGAAAAATTCATGGCGCTGGTGTTGGAGACGCGGATGTCGACGCGCTGGTCGGCAAGCTCCAGCGCCGACTTCTTGGCGCGGTCGAATTTTTCCAGCTCATGCCCCTGCGCCGCAAAGGCGCGCACGACGCGGATGCCGCCGAGGTTCTCGTCCATCACCCGGCTCAGCACTGACAGCCGCTCCTGCAGCGTCAGCCAGGTGCTGCGCAGCCTGAGCTGTGTGACCGAGGAGCGCCAGGCGACGAACGGCACGAAACTCAGACTGAGCAGCCCGAGCTCGAGATCGGTGCTGATCAGGAGATAGGAGCCGACGCCGATCAGCACGCCGAGCAGCACCACGCGCAATATGCCGGTGGAAAAGAACATGCGTACGCCGTCGAGGTCGAGCAGGCCAAGCGTAATCAGGTCACCGGTATGCACCCGGTCATGGAAGGAGAAGCTCAGCCGCTGGATCTTCTCGTAGAAGGCCAGGCGCAGCTCATAGCCGGTGCGGTGGCCGACGGCCTCGCCATAATAATTCTGCGCCATCGTGAAGAGGCCGCGCAGGATGCTGACGACGAGCAAGGTGATCGCCGTCGTCCACAGCGCCTGCTCCGCCGCTGCGCCGCCACCGGCTTCCATCACCCCTTGCGCCTGGTCGATGGCGTGGCCCAGCAGGCGCGGGATGAACAGCTGCAGCGTCGCGGCGATGAAGGTCGAGGCGATGGTGACCGCGACCTGCCAGGGATGGCGCAACGTCATGCGCACGATGCGCAGCAGCGTGCTGAGGCCCTTGCCCCAGGACGCCTCCGCCACATGGGCAAACGATTTGCCGCGCTTCCCCGCGCCCCTGGTTGCGTCCATTGCCAAGGAAAATATCCAATCCGGTCCAGACATTAGCCCAGACGAATGAAGAAGACTCAGTTTCAGATGCCGCGATGGTACGCCTCCATTTTGACCGTTCAAGGGCCAATGGCGGTATCGCACTGTGCCTGGAAGCAAGTGAACATTCTGCTCGGGCCCAGCCGGATTGCCTGTGGGACGGCCATGCGGTCACCATCTGATCGCGCGTTGGCTCCTGCATGCTTTACGAGGCCAATCTCTGTCGGTTGCTGGCTACACGTCTACTTGTTTCTGTTTCTTTCCTATTTCTTCTCTATAAACTTTCCCCGCATGACGATGTGTGTCAGAATTTATTGTCGCTGAGGGGCGATAACGTGTCACGCATTTTTTCAGCCATTCGAGCCGCAACAATGCCGAGGCGCGTGCCATACGCGACTGGCTGATTTCAAATGGCTGGGACGGCTATTTTCTCGATCTGGACCCGAGCGCGGCATTGTCGCCGGCCAGCGCTGGCAGCGCGCACTGCACGAGGCGGCCAATCGCTGCCAGGCGGTGCTGTTCCTGGTCAGCGCGGCATGGTTGGAGTCTGAATGGTGCGAGAAGGAGTTGATGCTCGCCCACAAGCTCGACAAGCCGATGTTCGGCGTCATTATCGATGACAAGGTGTCGATCGCCTCGCTGCCGCCCAAGCTGAAGGATTTTTGGCAGGCAATGAGAATTGGTATAAAGTTGCCTCCGACCGATCTCGGTCGGTAGTAATCCGGCGTGCCAACGGAGGTGTTCGGGAGGTTGGAACGGGTTTTATAATGAAAGGCTCTGATGTCATTGAGGGCTATGGTTCGGGGATTGTTATTGTAACATGCGCTCACGTTGTTAAGGGAGTTGAATTAGTTGATGCATACTTTCCAAGCGCAGATGAAAGTAATGATGTAAAATCGGGAGTATAGTTTTTCAGTTTCCGGCAAGTGAGCTAGATATATCTATTTCACCTATAGAGCATGGTTTGCTGTTTGGAGCCGTAGCCATAGTTGATGTAACGCCAGACAGAGAAGCTTCAGTTTCATTCGCGCCGGCAATGGACACTGATGGAAATTCGTCAAAAACGTCTCTGGCCATGGTCGGATATTGTGGGTGTTGAGCCTTCCATCGGATTCCAGCTTTCCATTATGCAGCCGCTAAAAGTACTGCGATAGAAAGAAAATTGGAAGTCGACTTTAATTCACTATAGGTAGCCGACTTTGGTACACCTATGCTTCGGGCCCTGGCGCAAGTGGATCTCCCGTATGTAGCGACTACCCACCAGATGGAGGCAAGGATATGGTCCATGACATACCCCTCAACTTAACCCGGGACGATTTCTCCGGAAGCCGTGTTGCCGCGAACCAGCTGCGAGCAAGCGCAGTGCCGGCAGGAGACGTACTGCGCTGCTTCAGATCGAGGGATATCTCGCAGCCCCTATGATTTCATTGCGGCTGACCGGCCGGCGGCGGACCGAATCACACAGGCAAGAGAGCCGTAGGGACGGGGAACAAGACAATGGACGACTACAAGGAACTCATCGAACAGGCAATTTCGGCCAATCGCAGGTATGATCTGAGGGAACTGCGAGAACTCTGCGAGCGGCTGGGGATGGCCCTGCCGGAGCCTTCGGACAGCGCGGGGGCGCTTGGCGCGGCGCTGATGAAAGAACTTCGGCGCAACCGCAGGTACGACCAGATACAGATGCTGGGTGAGACGTTCATCAAGGCCGGTTACTGCACGCCGCGTATCTGGACCATCTATGCGCAAGCCCTGGTCGACCGCGGCAATCAGGTGGCCGCAATCGGCATTCTGGGAAATCTTGCTTTGGAGGCCTCGGCCGAGGAGTTCGCCAAGGAAGCGTCGGAGATTCACGGCATACGCGGGAGGGCATGGAAGGACATTGCCTATGAGGCGATAGGACAAAAGCGCCTCAATGTAGCAAAGAGAGCATTAAAGAGCTCCTACGAGTGCTACTCGAAAGGATTGGAAACCAATCCCGACGATGTCGGAATGCTGGCATGGCACGGGACGCAGATCGTTGCCGTGGCACATCTCGCTGAAAGCCACGAGCTGCGCCATGATTTCGGCTCGAAGACCGAGCTTGCCAAAGATATTCTGAAACGCATGGCAGCTGACTATCGCGGCGACGGCAACGATGACCCGTGGATCCCCACAGCGGCAGGCGAGATGTGCGTAGCGCTTCAGGACTATGCAGGGGCGCGTGATTGGTATCAAAAGGCGATCGGGTCCGAGCGCACCGACAATTTTACCCTTGCCAGCGCGCATCGGCAGCTTTCGCAAATATGGCGCATTGGCGAGATCGAGGAAGGCGCCATAATCGGAGGCCTCGTTCTGGACGCTCTCGTGGAGATGGGGGGAGGCTTCCATTTGACGAAAGGCAATGCCGACCAGCTTCAGGCCCTAATCGGCACAACGCCCCCGGTCTCACTCGTGGCGCTACGATTTGCGATGAAGTCGGCTGAATCGATCGCGATGATTCGTTCCGGCTTTGCCCCCCTTGGCACGGGCTTCCTCGTCTCCGCGGCCGACATTGGGCTCGACCCCGCAATCGGGCAGGTCGTGATAACCAACGCTCACGTGGTCAGCGATCCATCGCAGAGCGGGGCCGCATTGCCGGGAGATGTTCAGGTCACGTTCCAGCTTCAGCCCGGCAACAAGGTTTACACGGTGGCGAAGATTGTGAAGTGTCTTTCCGTAGGAACTCACGATTGCAGCGTGTTGAAGCTCAACAAAGATGTATCCGACATCGATCCTTTGGAAATGGTGGATTTGCCGTTGGTGATGCCGCCCGATCCAACCGCGGTCGTTATTGGCCATCCGTTGGGGCAGGAAATTTCTTTTTCGTTCCTCGACGGCCGGCTTGTGGCGTTCGAGCCTCTGGCGGAAGCAAAGCCGCAGCGCATGCACTATCGATCGCCGACCGACAATGGCAGCTCAGGCAGCCCGGTGTTCAATCGCAATTGGAAAGTCGTGGGCATCCATCACAAATATGTCGAGAACGCATCGCCGCTAGACGGCAAGGCGGGGGTTTATTCTGCCAATGAAGGCATCTCCATGGGATCGATCTGCCGGGCTTTCAAAGCTGGCCTGGGATAAGCGATCCGGTTGTCATGCCGTTGCGCGAATCCTGCCTCGGTTTGTGTAGAACAAAGCGGCTCCATTGTGAGGAGACAATCCGGCCTTCACACAGCACGTTACTTCACGAAATCGGGACGGACGTTGGCTGTCGTGGCGCTCGGTGGCGGTTCGACGCTGTGCTGAGCCTCAACCGCTGCCAATATGGTCAGCTGCGGGACCGAGCGCCGTGAGCAGCGCCTTGCCGCGTTCCAGCGTCGCATTCTCATGCGGGGCGCGCAGGTTCAGCCAGCGTTTGTCGCCGGAGCGCACCGCCAGCACTGCCTTCATCGCCGGGATCAGGCCGGCATCCTGGATCACCTTGCGGAACGCCCTGATCGCGGCGTCCGCTTCCGTGACGTCTTGGCCAGCGATCGTCGCGTCGTAGAGGGCGCGGATGGCCGCAGCGTTGAGATTGACGGTCGCGGAGATACAGCCCGCAGCACCACTGGCGAGCCCCTTGGTCAGTTGCGCCTCCGAGCTGGGGAACACCGCGACGTCGGGTGCGGCGGCAATCACCGCCGCCGTGTTGTTCCAGTCGCCGGCGCTATCCTTGTAGGCGACGACCGTCTCTGGAAACGCCGCGCTCAACCGGGCGGTCAGGGCAGGGCTTACCGGCACGCCGGAGTTCTGCGGGATGTGGTAGAGAATCATCTTCAGCGCCGGGTTGGCCACCCGTTCGATCAGCTCGCTGTAGTAGCGCGCCTGGCCTTCATCCCCGGCGGCCGTGTAGAAGAATGATGGCAGCACCATCACGCCGGCGCAGCCGAGGCCGACCGCGTGCTTCGAAAGTTCGACGGTTTCGGGCAGTGCGGTGACGCCGGTGCCGGGCATCATGCGCCCCGGCGAAATGCCTGATGCAACCAGCCATTCCAGCGCCTGCATGCGCTCGTCGAGCGAGAGCGACAGTGCCTCGCCCGTGGTGCCGAACGGCGACAGCAAATGGGCGCCCTGGCCCAGCACCCATTTGGCATGTGAGATCCACAGGTCACGGGCAATGCGGCCATCGTTCTCGAACGGCGTCAGGATCGGGGCGATGGTTCCTTGCGGGCGGGGCATGTCGGTCCTTCCATCGGTGCTGGAAATCAGCTTGGCATAGAGCATACGTGCGATGCGATCTGCCAGAGGCGATCTCTTGGGCCACCGCGCCGGCCGTGGGAAAACTTGCGGGTCATTGCCGCGAAATTCTGGCCCTTCGGTCTGCCGCAACCAGATGACGCCGGCGTCGATGGGTTGCAAATGGACCGGGGTTGCAAATGGACCAGGGTTGCAAATGGACCAGCCAAGCCCGAAATGTCGAACAGAGACAGATCCGGAAACGGCATGCACCCACGATTGCTCAAGACCTTCCTCGCCGTGGCGCGGCACCGCAACATCACCCGCGCAGCGCGGGAGGTTCATCTGGCGCAGTCGAGCGTCAGCGACCAGATCCAGTCGCTGGAAACCGAACTTGGTGTCGTCCTCTTCATCCGCTCGCGCCACGGCCTCGACCTGACGACGGCCGGCGACGCGCTGAAACCCTATGCGGAAGAGATTCTGCAACTGGCGGAGGAGGCGCGTATTGCCGTCGAGGCAACGACGGGAATGACCGCCGGAACGGTTACGGTCGGCGCGCTGGAGACGATTGCCTCCGTCAGACTTCCGCAATGGCTGGCGGCCTTTCGAGGCGACCACCCGGAGATCGGTCTGCGGCTGAAAATCGCCGGCAGCGATGCCCTGCTGCGGCAGCTCGAAGACAGCGAGATCGACGTCGCCTTCTGTTTCGACAAGGGCGGTCTGGACGAACGTCTGGCCCGGCGCACGATATTGGCCGAGCCGCTGGTCCTTGTCGCATCAGCTGAGCATGCGGCCGCATCGCGACAGAACGACCTGGCCGCGCTCGCCGCGATGCGTTTCGTGGTGACGGAAACCGGATGCGTCTACCGGCATCTGTTCGACACTGCCTTCGCCGAGATTGCAGCGCCAGAACTTGCCGCCGAAGTCGGCAGCATCGGCGCCATTGGGGGCCTGGTGGCGACTGGTGTCGGCGTGGGCCTGGTGCCGCGGCTGGCCGTTGCCGACGCGCTCGATCGCGGCGAGATCGTCGAATTGCCATGGCCGGGTCCGGCCCGCACGGCGTCGCTGGTCATGATCTGGCGCCGCCGGCGCGTCCAGCCGCCGGCGCTGAAACTGCTGCTGGGCCGCGGCCAGGAATTTCGCTGCGCTCAGATCAGCCGGTGACCGCCCTCGACATGCAGAACCGTCCCTGTCGTAAAACCATTGCCCATCAAAAAGGCGATGGCATCGGCGATGTCGTCCGGTTGCCCGACGCGGCCGACCGGCAGGCGCCTGGCCATTGCATCGAGCGTCTCGTCCTTCTTGTCGCCGGCCACAAAACTCCAAATCGGCGTGTCGACCCAGCCCGGCGAGACGGCGTTGACACGGACCGGCGCCAACTCGACCGCCAGCGCCCGCACCAACCCTTCCAGCGCAGCGTTGACAGCGGCGACGACCGAGCCGCGCGGCCGGCCGATAGGCGGCGATGCCCGAGGTGAAGGTGATGGAACCGTTGGCCGAAAGCTGCGGCGCGCCATGCTTGGCGAGCAGCAGCCCGTAGAATTTGCTTTCGACGACCGCTGCGCCGCCTTCAGGTCGACTGAAGGCAATAACTCATAGGCGCCTTCGATATCGGCGGCGGTGCTGACGATATGGTCGAGCCGGCCAATCCGCTTGAACAGGTCAGCGACCTGATCCTCCCTGGCGATATCGGCCGCGACGGCGCTCAAACCGGAAGGGTTCTGCAGCGCCTCGCCAGCACGCTTGAGCCTGGCTTCACTGCGGCCGACGATGATGACTTCGGCGCCTGAGACCAGGCACCGCCTTGCCAACGCCAGCCCCATTCCGGAGCTGCCGCCAACGATAATGATTTTCGATTTTGCGATGTCTGCCATGTTCCGTTCCTGTCCTGAACCGCTCCGGGCGAGAGTTCGCAGAGCGGCGGCAGGAGTGGAAACGGAAGAAAGCGATAGTGCCATCGGAGGCTCCGATGGCACTATCGTCTATAGGAACCGGCGCCGGCCACTCCGTCGAGCGGCCCGCCTGTCAATGAAGTGCGCTCAGTAGCCGACGGTAAAGCGCTGCTTGATATGCGCCGGCTTTTCGATCTCGTCGGCCATGACGATGGCATAGTCCTCGAAGGAAATGCTGCTGCCTTTGTCTGACGCTTGCCGGGCGCAACCTCAAGGCTGCCGGCGCCGCCGACGACGAGGTAGCGTTTGACGCCGGAAGCACGCACGGCTGCGATGAGCGTATCGGGATCGCTGTCGAGGAAATGCACCGAGGAGATCACCGCGTCATGACCCTTGATCAGGGCGGCAAGGCCATCCTTGTCGAAGACGTCGCCCTTCTTGGCAGTCACGCCCGGAAGTGCCGCGATCTTGTCTGGATGCCGGGCAATGGCGGTGATGCTGTGACCGCGATCGGAGAGTTCCTTAAGCAGGCGCGAGCCGACCTGGCCGGACGCGCCGATAAGTGCGATTTTCATGGGGATTTTCCTTTCGTCTGGGGAGAATTTCGTCTGGGGAGAATTTCTGGGACTACGCCGCCTCGATGTGAGCGACCAGATTGTCGTAGCTGCCGAACAGCGCGTTGGCGCCGATCAGGCGCGGCGCCGTTTGGCCGATCACCGCCAGCGCGGGAACGCCATTGGCATGCAGCCGTTGGAACAACATCCGCCCGCGGCTGACCAGGTCGTGATGCTTCGCCAGAAACGGCTGCGTCGGCGCTTTCAAGAGCTTTGCCGCGTCGCTCATGCCGGCGTCGGTCAGTACCGCGGCGACGCCGTCAACCGTCACAATATCGCGGCCGTCGACATAGCGCGCATGCTGGATCGCCTTCAGTGCCGCAAGTTCCTTGCGCCAGTCGTCCAGCCCGGCGGCGTTGATGCCCATGGTGGCAGCGGAAGAATCGAGCAAGGTGCCGCTGACATTGAGCACATTGTCGAGATAGGCCTGGCTGAAGCGCTGTCCGCTCAGCCGCGCGATGCGCTGGTCATTGTCCCAGGCGTGGGCGGCAAAACCAGCATCCAGCGGCCGCGCGCCGGCACCGGAGAAAAGCCCTACCGGCAGCAGTTGGAGCGCGGTCCCGCCGGCGGCCAGTCGATCCAGCATCGGCGTGGCGCCATAGCACCAACCGCAGAGCGGGTCGAAAAGATAGGTTAGGGTTGCATTGGTCATGGCGGCCTCACTCTGTTGCCCGATAGATGACAGCTGGACCGCTTGCGAAAAATAGCGATCAATCATACAAACTGTATGATAAAATCAGACAATGAGCGGCCTGTGACCGAACTCCTCAATCTCAACCGGCTCGTCTACTTCGCCACCGTGGTGGAGACCGGCTCGTTCACGGCCGCTGCCGACCGTCTCGATGTTGCCAAGGCTGTGGTCAGCCATCAGGTCGGCAAGCTCGAAGAAGAGCTTGGCGCTACGCTGTTGCGGCGCACGACCCGGCGCGTGACGGCGACCGAAGAGGGTCGTCTGTTCTATGACCGGACCGCGATCATCCTGCGCGAGGCGGAGGCAGCCTATGGCGACATTTCGCAGCGAGCGGCGCAGCCGACGGGGACGCTGCGGCTGACGGCGCCGCTCGATTATGGCGAGAAGGTCGTGGCGCCGACCATCGCCGCCTACATCAGAAAATACCCGAAAATGCGGGTCGAGACGATCTTCGACGATGCGGTCAGCAACCTGGTCGACGAGCAGATCGATCTTGGCATCCGCGTCGGCTGGCTTGCCGATTCCAGCAATCTGGCGCGGCGGCTGGGCAGCCTGCAGCAATTCGTCGTCGCCAGCCCGGAACTGGCCGCCAGGCTGCCTGGGGAAGCCAGCCCCAGGCAGGCGAAGTCGCTGCCCTGGGTCGGCAACGCCCAGTTGCGCGGGGTCGGCCAATGGCTGTTCTCGAGGGGCACGGAAACGGTGCTGGCCGAACTCAACCCCGTCGTCAGCTGCGACAAGACACCAGGCGTGCTGTCCTGCGTGCTGGCCGGCATCGGCCTCGGCATCTTTCCGGATTACAGTGTCGCCGACGACATTGCGCGCGGCCGGCTGGTGCGGGTGTTCGCGGACTGGACCTTGCCGTCCGGTGGCATCCATGCCGTCTTCCCGCCGGCGCGCTTCAGGCCGGCCAAGGTGCGCGCTTTCGTCGACCTCCTGGTTGCAGCCGAACGGCGGCGCGCGCGCAGTGCGGGCTGATTTCGGCACCGGCCGGCAATGCCGGCGAGGGAACCTTTGTTCGGCAGGCGCTTTTGGATATGCTGCGATTCCGAACCGTCAGAAGGGGTACTGCCGATGACCACCAAGATCTTTGCGACCTGCATGCTCGCTCTCGCTGTCGGCTGCAGCCTGTCCACAGCGGCTGTCGCCAAAGACAAGCATCGCCATCGTCAGCCAGAACCCGAACGCTACGTCCCCGCCCATCGCGACCTCATCTACGCCCTGTTCGGCGGCCCGCGCTACTATGACAAAATGCTGATCACCACGGCGGCCGGCCCGTGCTCTTACGACCGGGTCGGGCCGGACGCGAATGCGCTGAACAAGGTCAACGATCACCATTGCGGAAAGTAGATTGGTCCCAAAGGCGGGGTCCTGCGTCCCAGGGTTACCGGATGACGGCCGCCGCGAACACGATAGAGACAGTCGATGACCGCTGGTGAGAAATGGTCTCCGTCCGAAAAGAAAGTCGCCCGCACTGCCTATGACGCAGCGCTGAAGGTGGCGCTCGACAAAGACGTTGGCTGAACTCAAGAGCAGGGCCCACGTTGCGGCAACGCCTTCCGAAATATGGGATGTCGAAGACTTTCTGCGGCAGCAGCGACGGAAGATCAACCAGATGTTCGACTATCGCTATTCACAGCTAATACAGGTCTTCGCCAATCTCATCCGGCAAGGCTATCTCGAGGAGAATCTCCTTGTTGGCTTGTCGGAAGACAAGCGGCAAACGATCCGAAAATACGCCAGCTGGAATCGCGAAGGGTAGGGGTCCTCTTCGGGGACCTTGGCGCTGCATTCAAACTGGACCATTCACCATCTTCGCGCGCGCCGCGCAGCTCGAGTTCAGCCATGGCGTGCCTCCGTGGCATCGGCTGTCGCGCCTCTGTCCTTGTCGTCCTGCGCCATCGCCAGCGGCGCACCCGGTTCGCCTTCCCACAGGATCAGGCTGGCGGCGCCGATCAGCCCGGCCCGGTCGCCGAGTTCAGCCTGCACGATCGGCACGTCGCGATAGGCCGGCATCGCCCGCTGCTGGATGACCGCTCTGATCGACGGTGCCAGAAGGTCGAACCCGTTGGAAAGGCCGCCTCCCATGACAATCAGATCGGGCGAATAGAGATGAAGCAGGTTGGTGAAGCCGATGCCCAGCCATTGTGCTTCCGCCTCGATCAGGTCGAGAGCGTTGGCGTCGCCGGCCTTGGCAGCCTCTACGACATGCCTGGCCGAGACGTCGCCGTCATTTGACAGCCGTCGTAAGAGCGAGCCGTCGCCCGGCGCGGTCAGTCGCGTGGCGCCGCGGCCGAGCGCGGTTCCGGAGGCAACGGCCTCGAAGCAGCCGATGGCGCCGCAAAAGCAGCGGTCGCCTTCACCGGTGATGGTCATGTGGCCGATCTCGGCCGCCAGTCCGCGCCTGCCGTGATAGATGTGGCCATCGGCGACGACGCCGCCGCCAATGCCGGTCGATACGGTCACGAACACCAGCGATCCGCTGCCACGTCCGGCGCCAAAACGCCATTCGCCGAGCGCCGCCGCATTGGCGTCATTCTCCAGCCGCACCGGCAAGCCGAAATGCTGCCCCAGAATGTCGATCAGCGGCACGTCGTGCCAGCCGGCCAGCGTCGGCGGCGCAATCACGATCCCCGCCTTGGGGTCGAGCGGTCCCGGTGCTCCGACGCCGATGCCGGCGACCTTTGCCTGCGGGTGTTCCCTAAGCAGCGTGCCTGCCAGAGCGACGATCTGGCCGATCACCGCCTCCGATCCCGCACCGGCAAGCGTCGGCGCTGAAGCATGGGCGACGATATTGCCATCGCTTTCGACCAGCGCACCGCGCAGCGCCGTGCCGCCGAGATCGAAGGCGAGCGCAAGCTTGGTCATCAGGCGGCGACCTCCAGCCCGTGCAGCCAGGCCATGCGCCGGGCAAGGTCGGGATCGCCGAAGGCCAGCGAGCCCAGCACCACGGTCTGCGCACCTGCGGCGCGCAGTAAGGGCACGGTCTCGTGGCGGATGCCGCCATCGGCGGCGAGCACGATGTCGGCCTCGCGGCCGGCTTTGCGCATCAGCGCGCGCGCCTCGATCAGGCGCGGACACGCCTGCTCCGACAGGCTCTGGCCCTTGACGCCGATGGAAGTTCCGAGCAGCGTCACGAACGCCACTTCCGGCAGGAAGGGCGTGACGGCCGCGACCGGTGTTTCCAGCCGCAGCACCACGCCGGCCTCGGCCCCGAGTTCACGCGCCAGTTTCACGGCGCGCAGACCGGTCTCGCCGTTTTCGGCGTGCACGCTGATCAGGTCGGCGCCGGCCTCGACGAACTGGCGCGTCTGTTCCTCGACGATTTCGGCTTCGACCATCAAATGGACATGGATAGGCTTTCCGGTGAGCTTGGCGATGTGCGCCACCAGGTCCGGGAAGAACAGGAAGCCAGGGGTGAAGCGGGCATCGGCGACGTCGATATGATGGACATCGGCATGGGTCTCGATGCGCTTCAAATCGTGCTCCATATTGGCGAGGTCGGCCGACCACAGCGAAAACTCGCCGATAAGCCGGTTGCGCGGCAGAGCGGCAATTGCGGCGGGGCCGGACAGGGGCTTGTTCGTCGTCATCGTCTCAGGCTCCGTAGCCGCGCATTGTCTGGCGGTTGGTTTTGACGGCGCCGGCAGGGTCGGCGGCGGCCGTTTCGGACTCTTCCTCCAGCACCAGCCAGCCGTTGAAATTGGGTGCAGCACCAGCGATCTCGATCACTTTGGCCGTGTCGCAGACACCCTTGCCGAGCATCGCCCATGTGCCGCTGTTGTCGACATCCTTCAGATGCACATAGCGGATGCGATCGCGATAGGTGGTGAGCGTATCCGCCATGCCCTGGCCGCCGCGCAAGATGTGGCCGGTGTCCGGCACCCAGCCGACCAGCGAGGCGTCGACCAGCCCGAAGATGCGATCATAGTCGGCGCGGTCGAACAGCAGCGTGTTGTGATGCGAGCTTGGATGCACCGCGACCTGGACGCCGGCCTCGCGCCCGAGCTCGCCGGCTTTGTTGTAGACCTCGGCGGCGATGGCAAACTTGTCGTCGCGCGGCCCGTCGGAAACCATCGTGGCCGAGCCCATCGACACCAGCGCGCCGGGAAAGGCGGCGGCGAAGTCGATCCAGCGTTTGGCGGTCTCCAGGTCGGCGCCGATCTCATCCCTAAGCGTGAAACCGCTCTTGGAGCCGAAGGCGAAGGAGACGAGCGTCAGCCCGGATGACTTCAGCGCGGCGGCGAACTCCGTTGGCTTGCCGGCATAGCGGCCGATCATCGTGTCGGTGATCTCGATGCCGGCATAGCCGCCATCGGCGATCGCCTTGAGCAGATCGTCCGGGCTGCCGGCGAAGCGGTCGCCCAGCATTTCCCAGGTAAAGGTCTGGCAGCCGACTTTCAGGTCTTTCACGGTCATCCTTTCATTCCTTGATTCCACCTCGTTGGAGGGACATCCTACTTGACTGAGCCTGCGGCCATGCCGGCGAGGAAGAATCTCTGGGCAACCAGGTAGATGACCAGGAGCGGCAGCGAGCCGAGCACGCTCATCGCCATCATCTGGTTCCATTCGAAGGCGTGTTGCCCCATCAACAACTGGATGCCGATCGGGACGGTGCGCATGGACGTCGACTTCGTCAGTGTCAGCGCAAAGAGAAATTCGTTCCAGCACAACAGGAAGGTGTAGACCGACGTCGCCACGATACCAGGCAGTGAAATCGGGACGATCACCCGCCACAGTGCGGTCCAACTGGTGCCGCCGTCGACAGCCACCGCTTCATCGAGGTCGCGGGGCAAGGTGTTCAGATATCCCGTCATCAGCAGGATCGCATAGGGCAGCGTAAACACCAGATAGGTCAGGATCAGCGCGACATAGGTGTCGAAGATGCCATACGAGACGACAAGCCCGAAGAAGGGGATCAAAAGCGTGATCGGCGGGATCGTCTGCGTGCTGATGATGAGAGTGTTGAGGCTGCCCTTGCCGCGGAAATTGAAACGGCTGAACCCATAGGCCGCCAGCAAGGCGATCAGCACCGTCAGCACGGTCACTGCTCCGGCCACGAAGTAGCTGTTGAAGAAGAAGCGCAGCTTTACCGGGTCGCTCAGGATGGCCGCATACGCTTCCAGCGTGAAGGCCTTCGGCAGGACGGTTGGTGGCAGGGCAAAGATTTCGGTGTTCGACTTGAACGAGCTGCTCAGCATCCAGTAGATCGGGAAGGCCGCGAAAAAGAGCCCTGCGGCAAGCGCGACATGGAGCGCGGCGGTGATCAGCCTGTCTTTGGGCGTGTGCATTTTCCTCATGTGACTACCGAGCCTTTTGATAGCGGATGTAGAACAGCGTCAGGCCGAGAGAGATCAGCAGGATGACCACGGCGCTCGCCGAGGCCTGCGACAGGTTGTAGCTCGAAAACGCCAGCTTGTACGTGTAGGTGCTGAGGACCTCGGTCGAGTAGATCGGACCGCCACCCGTCGTTATCCAGATCAATGGAAAGACCTGCATGGTCCAGATGAAGTCGAGCAGCGAGATGCTGATGATGATCGGCATCAGCTGCGGAATGGTGATGAAGATCAGCTTCTGGTAGGCCATCGCGCCGTCGATATCGGCGGCCTCGTAGAAATCCTTGGGAATGCCCTGCAAGCCTGCGAGCAGGCTGACCATGAAAAGCGGGTAGCCCGCCCAGATATTGGCGAAGGTGACGGCGTGCAGCGCGGTCGCGGGCGAGGAAAACCACTCGACCTTGGAACCGATGATGCCCATCTGCATGAGAACACTGTTCACGACACCATTCGGCTCAAGCAGAAGGCGCCAGATCACCGCGATAATCACCGCGGTGAACAGCCAGGGCAGTATGTACAGCACGCGCAGGATGTTGCGCAGCGTCGGATTGATGCGGTCGCTGTTCAGCATGAGTGCGAAGAGCATGCCGATGGTCATATGGAAGACGACACTCATGCAGGTGAAGTAGAGCGTGTGCCACAGCGAGGCCCAGAACACCGGATCGGCAAAGATCGCCTGGTAGTGTTTCAGTCCGGCAAAGGACGGGTCGCGACGCAGCACCGCGCTGTTCTGGAACGAATAGCCAATCACCGTCACCATCGGCAGCAGCATCAGAAGGCCGATTATGAGGAGCGATGGTGACAGATAGAGATAGGGTGCGACCGCTCGTTTCAGTCGATGGTGGGAGCGCTTCTGCCCGGTCATGTGCGACCCCTGGGATGTGCCTTCAAGAGGAAGGTGCGCTTCAAAAACAGGTCCATCTCAAATTGCCGATCCGTTGTTGACTAGTGGCCTGGCCGAGGCCGGGCCACCCGGTGGAAGATAGCAAACGGGCAATGGCCGCTCAGAATTTCGCCGTCCAGCCCTTTTGAGCGTTGGTTGCGGCTTGTTCCGGAGACTGCTCGCCGGCAAGCATCTTCTGAGCCTCCACGTCGAACTGGGTCATCAGGTCTTCAGCCACCGGCAGGCCCGTGAACTCGTTGGCGAGATAGCCGGTCTTGAAGATTTCGAAAGCCTTGGCGAAAGCCTTGTCCGAGGTCACGAAATCGGGCTTGGCGTTGACGTTCCCCGGGAAGGCGTTTGCAAGCGACACGAGCTTGGCATTCACCTTTTCACTCATCAGATATTGGACGAGCTTCCAGGCTTCATCCTGATGTTTCGAGGCGGCAGAGATGCCGATGCCCCAGGAGGCATAGGGAAGGCCGCGCTTGCCGTTGTAGTCCGCCACGACCGGGACCGGGATGAGGTCGAAGTTCAGCTTGGGATTGCGTTTGCGGATGAGATTCACATGCGCGAGCGAGTCGATCATCATTCCGACCCGATCGTTGACGAATTCCTCGACCTTTTCCTGCTCGGTCTTGGTGGCAATGCCGGGCGAGATGACGCCGGCGTCGTTCAGCGATTTGACGAAAGTGAGCATATCGACGACCGGCTTGCCCTCGAGAGCCGGCTTGCCTTCAACCATCATCGATTGACCCGAGGCCCAGACCCACGACATCAGGTCGTTCTGGACACCGGACGGCGTTTGCAGCGACAGGGGCAGCACCCAGCCATACTGGTTCTTGTCGGCATGGGTCATCTTCTTGGCGGCTTCGAGAAACTCCGCGCGGGTCGACGGCAGCTTGGTGACGCCTGCCTGGGCGGCGAGGTCCAGATTGACGAAGACCGGATAGACGAACGAAGCCACGGGAAACATCACCGCCTTGCCGTCCACCTTGATGATATCCGCGACCTGGGTCTTGTCGAACCCGCTCGCATCCATCATCGGGTTCATGTCGGCCAGCGCACCCTGCGCGTTCAGATTGTTCACCCAGGCGCCGTCGAGACCGACGACGTCGCTGAGCGTTCCGGTTGCGGCGCCGACCGAGATCTGGTCTCGCGTGGTCGCATAGGGACCGCTGACCAGCGTCACCTTGATGCCGGGGTTTGCAGCCTCGAAGTCGTTCATGATTGCCCTGAGCGATCCCGCCGGCAATTCGGGCTCCCACCATTGGGTGAATTCCAGCGTCGTGTCCGCCATGGCGCCGGTTGCACCAAGCAACCATGCGACCGCGGCTATTTTCAGCATCGCGGGTCGTATCCGAAACATCATTTTCTCCTCCTTCTTCAAGGTCGGCCGCACAATGCGGACGATCGTCTGTTCATTCAGAAGCCTTCTTGTATCTTCCGCAGGCACCTCGCTCCCGCCCGCGGTCTTTCGCAGATCTTCAGATCGCCAGATGCGTTTCGGGATCGAAGAAATGGAACTTGGCATCATCCACGGCCAACTGGATTTCCGAGCCGGAGCGGACGGCGCTGATCGGCTCGAACCTCGCCACCGCGTTCGACGCCAGGCCGAAATCGTCCACCGCATCCGGATCGCCGGAGTCCACCCGGACCGCGTCGATGTTCATGTGGACGATCTGTTCGGAGCCGAGTTCCTCGATCGAGGTCACCCTGGCCGGTATCGTCTGATACTTGCGACCGGATTCAAGGCTGCTGTCATAAAGATCCTCCGGTCTGATCCCGAACACGACCTTGCGCCCCGCATACGACCTCAAGGCCGGCCTGCGCACGAAGGCTGCATCCTGCAGCCGGACGGCGAAGTCGCGAAAAGCGAGCTCGCCGCCCTTCAGGGTCGCCTCGAAAAGGTTCATCGAAGGAGAGCCGATGAAGCCGGCAACGAAGGCGTTAACCGGCGATTCATAGAGCCTCTTGGGTGTGTCGACCTGCTGCAGCACACCGCCTTTCAACACCGCGACTCTGTCGCCCATCGTCATCGCTTCGATCTGATCGTGGGTCACGTAAATGGTCGTGACGCCGAGCTGCTTTTGCAGGCTGGTGATTTCGGCGCGCATTTGCACACGCAGTTTCGCATCCAGATTGGAAAGCGGCTCGTCCATGAGAAAGGCGGCCGGCTCGCGCACCATGGCGCGGCCCATGGCAACCCGTTGACGCTGCCCGCCTGACAGGTTCGCGGGTTTGCTGTCCAGCAAAGACGTCAGCTGAAGAGTTTTGGCGATCTCGTCCACGCGCTTCTTGCGCTCGGCCTTCGGCTTGCCTGCCAGCCGCATCGAAAAGGCGATGTTTTCGGATACCGTCATATGCGGGTAGAGCGCGTAGCTCTGGAACACCATCGCGATGTCGCGGTCCTTGGGCGGCATGTCGACGACGTCGACCCCGCCGATCCGAAGGCTGCCGCTGGTGATGTCTTCCAACCCCGCGATCATTCGCAACGCCGTGGATTTGCCGCAGCCGGAAGGCCCGACGAGGATCAAGAACTCGCCGTCCTTGACCGACAGGTTCAACTGGTCGATTGCGCGAAAACTGTTCCCGTAGGTTTTGCAGATCTTCTCAAGAATGACTTCTGCCATATTCCTCCCTCCACAAGTATAAGCCCTGATTTTTATGATTCTCCTGGGCTTGTGTTCGCCTGCGAAATGTTTCGTCGGATCGTTTCAGGTCATGCTCCAGCATCCACATGCGTATTTTTCAGGTCGACTGCTGACGGCGCGTTCGCCGATGCCAGGAGTTGCGTGACCTGGTCCTCGGTCGGAAGCGCCTCGCGCCCGCCACGCCCCGTTATCGAAACGGCCGCCGCCGCGGCCGCGAATGCGATCCGGCCCGCGGTGTCGGCTCCGCGCGTCAACGCATGGGCATAGGCGCCATGAAAGCAGTCACCCGCGCCCGTGGAGTCGACGACCGCAACCCGGTGCGGGGGCAGGTGCCAGAGACCTGTCTCTTCACGGCCGCGATAGTACACACCCCTGCCTCCATCGGTCAGAACCACGGCGGATCGCGATGGCAACCACAAGGCATCGAGCATCTCGGCAGGCGATCGGCGCCCCGTGGCAGTCCGTGCAAAGCTAAGTGGAAGAATGAGATGGTCGCAGAGCGCGATCAGCCGTTCCGTGGCGGGACCGCTGCTCCATTCGATGTCGCCCAGGATCGCAAGGCCGAGATCGCGAGCCCGAGCCACGACATCCAGCGACCCGGTCGCATAGCTATCGACGATCAGGACGGTCGCGCGGCTGAGGATATCGTCCGGAAAGTCCGGAGCGGTGCCCAGCATCGCATCGTCGTCATACGCGATGAACCGTTCCCCATCCGAGCCGACGGTGATCCGCGAGTGCACCGGGCGCGCGTCGGGATGGCGCGGCGCGAATGCGGTTTCGATACCGCTCGCCACGAGATCGAGCAGAACGGCGTCGTCCGCGGCACTGGCCAGCCATCCGACGAACCCGGCGGTTCCGCCGAGCCGCGCGACGGCGGCAAGCGCCGTCGCGACATTTCCCCCGAAAGCGCGGGTACTTTGCAGAACCTTACCCTTGCCCGCCGACAATGGCTGATCGACGTAGACGATGTCGTCTATCGCAATAGCGCCGAAGCCGAGGGTGGCGGGGACGGTGGGCATCGTTCAGGCGCCCGCCTTCGCCAAGGCGTCTTGCGCCGAAAGGCCGTCATGGATGACGCCGCGAAAGGCAAGCGCTGCCTTCTCCGGATCGCCGTGCCCCCAGAGATTGCGGCCTACCACGGCGCCGCGCGCGCCGGCACGGATGGCGTCCGCCGTCTGCTGAAGCGCGCCGAGCAGCGTATCGGTCTTTGGCCCCCCCGCGATGACAACCGGCACCGGGCAGGTCCGGACGGTCTCTTTGAATGACTCGAAATCCCCGGTGTAGCCGATCTTGATCACGTCGACGCCGGACTCGTAGCCGATGCGCGCCGCGTAGGCGATCTCGTCGGGGGTGAAGACGATTTTTGCCCCATCGGTGAAGTCGCGAGGGTAGATATGCGCCACCACGGGCATGCCGTAGCGGGCTGCTGCATTCACCGAATCGGTCAGCCAGCGTATGTATTTGCCCTCCGTCGCGCCGCGCACCGGAATGGCCACGGCCAACGCATCGGCGCCCGCCCGCACCGCATCCTCGGGCGTCGCGATCAACTCGCTGATGCGATCGTCCGCAGTGAAGCAGCCCGCCTGAATCACCAGGGAAGCTTTGCCCGCATATTGCGGCCACAGATGGCGCGCGGTGCCAGGCTGGATGCTGACGTAGTCGGGTTTGCCCGCCATGACGCGTGCGAGCGCACCCGGCAGGTCGGCAAGGCCGCCTTTGCGCACGTCGCCATAGCCGACGAAGTGGTCGACCGCGCCGCCAAAAAGGTTCCCCGATGGATGCGAGAAGAGGCGCGCGAGGCGCACCTTGGTTCCTAGGCTCATGAGTCCAAAATTCCCTGATCGGTTGATTTAAAAATGCTCGATCCAGTGTTTCCGAAAGAAAAAAGAAAAACAATCTTTCGAAAGCTTTCGAATCTGCATATTTCCGGTAAGGTGAGCCGAGGCCGGCGCGATTGCTCGGCGCAGGCAGGCAAGGGCAGGGCAATGTTGTCGGAGCAGAGACGCCAATCGATCCTGGGCGAGGTGCAACGCAGCGGACAGGTTCGCATCAAGGACCTGTCGGACGTGTTTGGCGTGTCGGAGGTCACGGTGCGCTCCGACCTCGAAATACTGGACCGCAAGGGACTGCTGACCAAGACCCGTGGAGGGGCGGTGACCCGGACCACCGATTCGACGACGGCCGCGTTCGCGCGGCGGATGCAAACGAACCTCGACGCAAAGAAGCGCATCGCCCGGGCGGCGCTCGACCTTTTCGAGCACAACCAGTCGGTCATCTTCGACGGTGGCTCGACCTTGATGCAGCTTGCCATGCAGTTACCGCCGCTCAGCAATGTCGTGGTCGCGGCCACGGCCATGAATATCGTGCAGCATCTTATGCATCGTCCCGGGCTCGACGTTCATATGATCGGCGGCCGGGTCTATCCCGACACGGTGAGCACGCTGATCACCGATGCCGATACGGCTCTCGGCGGCCTGGTAGCGCATCAGGTCTTTGTTGGAGCGCATGCGATAGACTCGTCACTGGATGTGGTCGACGTGAACGAAGACATGGCGCGAACGAAGCGAAACCTCGTTCGCATGGCCCGGCGCGTTGTCCTGCTCGCCGATTCGAGCAAATGGGGCGTCAGCGGGACGTCCAAGGCATTTTCGCTGTCGGCCGTCGACGTGGTGATCACCGACGATGGCCTGCCCGGTCCAATACGCAGCGAGCTTGATAGGATCGGGGCCAAGGTGATCTATGCCTGAACCCATCCCGGTCTCTGATGCGCGACGGAAAGCACGCATGACCCACAGGCTTCGCAGCGGCCGTCGGCCGTTTTTCATGCCGGTCATGTTCTCCTCCTCACGCTGGCCGCCTCCCAGTGCGAGCCAGAATTCTCATAAGCTCTATAAAAATTTTACGCGCGTCAACATTTAAAATCCTGTATAGCGGATTGCGGGGGGATCGTGGGAACTGCAACGGTTCGCGAAGCATGCCCTTGGCTTCGGAGGAAAGCTGGAAATGCACGGAAAATCAGAGACAAAGCTCGGCATCGGTGTCGTCGGCTGCGGCAACATCTCGATGACCTATCTGCGCAATGCAGCGCTCTTCGGTGGTGTCGAGCTACGCGCCTGCGCCGACATTTCCGCTGACATGGCCGAGCTGCGCGCCAGGGAATACGGCATCCGCGCCCTCGGCGTTGACGCGCTGCTGGCCGACCCCGATATCGACCTCGTGCTGAACCTGACAGTCCCGGCGGCGCATTTCGATATTTCGTTATCGGCGCTCTCGGCGGGCAAGCACGTCTTCACCGAAAAGCCGCTGGCAACGTCGGCCGCGGACGGCCACCGCCTTGTCGCCGAGGCCGCGAAGCGCGGCCTGCTGATCGGCTCGGCGCCGGACACATTCCTGGGTGCAGCCGGCCGCCGCGCGCGCCGGCTGATGGATGACGGCGCCATCGGCAAGCCGGTGACCGGCACCGCTTTCATGATGGGGCGCGGCATGGAGCATTGGCATCCCAGTCCGCAATTCTATTATCAACCCGGCGGCGGTCCGGTCTTCGATATGGGTCCCTATTACCTGACCGTGCTGGTCAATCTGCTCGGGCCGGTCGAGCGCGTCATGGCGATGGCGACGCGCGGCCAGGAGGAGAGGCTGATCACGGCCGACGGGCCGTTCAAGAACACGACATTCAAGGTCGGCACGCCGACCAACATAATGTCGCTGCTCGAATTCCGTTCCGGCGCCACCGTCACCTTCGGCGCCTCCTGGGACGTGTTCAAACACTCCAACCATCCGATCGAACTGCACGGCACCGAAGGCTCGCTCAGGCTACCCGATCCCGACACGTTCGGCGGCACGGTCTCGCTGTCGGAACGTGGCGCCGATTGGGCCGATTTCGCCAGCGAGAACGAACTCTACGGCGCCCGCAACTGGCCCTATGTGGCGCCCGACCGTGCCAATTACCGCATGCTCGGCGTCGCCGATCTGGTGCGCGCGCTGGATGCGGGCAGAAAACCGCGCGCCTCCGGTGAGCTGGCGCTGCATGTGCTTGAGATCATGGAGGCGATCTTGGCTTCGGGCGAAAGCCGTGGCTCGGTTGCCGTCAATGGCACGGTCGACCAGCCGCCGCTGCTTGGCGAAGACGAAGCCGCAACCCTGCTTGCCTGACGGAGGTTCGCCCGTGACGCCATCGCCACCGTCCCCGTCGCCCCTAGATCCGGAGGCCCGGCATGTGCTCGAGGTCGGCAGCCAGGCCGGCGCGCCGCCGTTCGAAACGGGAACGCCTGAGCAGGCGCGCCGTGCCTACAATGAAGGCTTCCCGACCCTGCAAGGCGAGCGCGAGCTGGTCGCGTCGATCAGCGAGCGCATCATTGCAGGACCCGGCGGTCCGCTGAGGCTCAGGATCTATCGCGGGCAGGGCGCGCCTTCGGCAGGCGCTCCGGCGCTGCTTTATCTCCATGGCGGCGGCTGGGTAATCGGCAATCTCGACTCGCATGACGAGATCTGCCGCTGGTTCGCCAACGAGGCGGGCGCAGTCGTCGTTTCCGTCGACTACCGGCTGGCGCCGGAGCACAAATTCCCGGCGGCAATAGAGGATTGCCGCGCAACGCTCAACTTCATGCAAAGCGCGGCGGACGAACTCGGCATCGACGCTGCCCGCATCGCGGTTGCCGGCGACAGCGCGGGCGGCAATCTCGCCACGGTGCTCGGCCTGCTCACGCGGGGGGACAAAAATCCGCCGGCAGCGCAGCTGCTGTTTTATCCCAACACCGATGCCGGGCAGACGACGGACAGCTATCGCCGCTTCGCCATAGGCTTTGGCCTGACCGCCTCGACCATGGCCTGGTTCCGCGACCATTATGTCCGCAATGCCGCCGACATCGGCGACTGGCGTACCTCACCGCTGAAGGCGGAAAGCCTCGCCGGTGCGCCGCCGACCTTCATCGCCATCGCCGGTCACGACATCCTCGCCGACGAAGGCGAGGCCTATGCCAGGCGTCTGCAGCAGGCCGGCGTGCCGGTCGTGCTGGAACACTGGCCCGGTCAGATCCACGGCTTCGTCTCGATGGGCCGTCACGGCCCGGCAGCGAGACAGGCGGTTGCCGCCGCCATTGCCGCGTGGCGCAGCTTCGATCCTGCCTTTGGAAAGGCTCAAGCGGACTGACGCATCACCAGGGCGGCGTCGAGGCTGACCTTCGGCGCGACGTTTGCCGTATCCTCGTTGAGCAAAGCGAGCAGTGTCTCGACGCTGCGCCCCGCCATGGCGGCAAAATCCTGCGCGATGGTGGTCAGTGCGGGGCAGGTGTAGCGGCTCAGCGGATGGTCGTCATGGGCGGCGATACGCAGGTCGCAATCGGCCTTGCGGCCGATCTTCAGCCCTTTCGCGAAGGCTGCCGCCATCACGCCGAAAGCCAGGCGGTCATTCGCACACAGTATGGTCTTGCCGGGCAGACCTCCGGTCTTGCCGGGCAGACCTCTGGTCTTGCCCGGCAGGCCGCTGGCCCCGAGCATCTGTTCCATCTGCTCGTAGCCGATGCGCTCGAAATCCCATGTGTAGTCTCCGGTGTTGCCGATAACCACCGGCTCCTGGCCAAGCTGATGCATGGCGGCGACGTAACTGTTCAGGCGCTCCGGCGAATTGTGATTGACATGCGGGATATCGAAATAGACCGGGGCGTCGCCGGAGCGGCAGAGATAGTCGACGATGGTCGAGACGCTCTGGGCATTGTTGTTGCCGACAAAGGGCGTGCCGCCTTCAAGATAGGTGTCGAAATAGACGACCGGCATTGTCTGGGTCAGCTTCTCCAGCGTGCGCCGGTCCGAGCGCAAGCCGAGCGGCGCGATCAGCGCGCCCGAAACTTTCAGCGACAGGATGGTACGTGTCGCCTCCATTTCGAGCTCGGTCGAGCCATGCGAGGAGATGACGATCGGCCAGTAGCCCTCGTCGCGCAGCCGAAGTTCGATGCGGCTGACCATTTCGGAATAGAAGGGGTCGGTGACCGTCGGTACGACAATGCCGATGGCGCGGGTGCGCTTGCGGTTGAGGTTGCGGGCAAACAGATTGGGCTGGTAGTCGGACGACCGCAACGCCTCTTCGATGCGCTTGCGCGTTGCCGGCTTGACGCTGGTCGGATCGTCGAAATATTTCGACAGCGTCGGCCTGGAGACGCCGCAGGAGCGGGCGAAATCCTCCATCGTCTTGTGCGTCATTGGCATTCAATCCTCGTCTGGCACGCGCCAGAACCTCGGTCATCCCTTGACGCTGCCCACGGTCCTGCAGCCGGCGCGTCTGCCACGCAACGGCAGACGAAATTTACAGGAAACGTCAGTGGGTTCAACGCGCAATGACAGATTATACCGTGCGTAAATTTGTTCAATTGACGCGAAAATTGTCGCGCATCAAAGTCTCGGTCACAAAGAGCGCTGAAACAGTCCAGGCACCATGACACAACAGATCGATCGGCTTCTTTCCCAGCTTTATCGTCGGCTCGATGCCGCCGCGGTTGTGATCGGCGATGCTATCGATCCGCGCTACAGCGACGACCTCTCCGGCAAGGGCGGCGGCCAGCCCGAACTGGTCTTGCGTCCGCGCAACGCCGCCGACGTCGCCGAAATCCTGCGCCTATGCAGTGGTATCGGCCAGAAGCTGGTCGTCCATGGCGGCCGCACCGGGCTGGCCGGCGGCGCGCGCGTGCAGCCGGGCGAAGCGGTGCTGTCGCTGGAGCGCATGACCGCGGTCGAAGCGCCCGACCGCGCCGCGGCAACCATCATCGCGGAAGCCGGCGCGCCGCTGCAAATGGTGCAGGAAGCGGCCGATGCGTCCGGCATGATGTTCGGCGTCGATATCGGCGCGCGCGGCACGGCGACGGTCGGCGGCAACATCGCCACCAATGCTGGCGGCATTCGCGTGCTGCGCTACGGCATGTACCGCGCCCAGGTTCTGGGGCTGGAGGCCGTGCTTGCCGACGGCTCGATCCTGACTTCGTTGCGTGGCCTGGCCAAGGACAATTCGGGATACGATCTCAACCAGCTTTTCATTGGCAGCAAAGGCACGCTGGGCGTGGTTACTCGCGCCGCCTGCGGCTGCATCCAAAGCCCGCCACCGAGGTTGCCGCATTTTGCGCCCTTGGCTCGCTGGAGGCGGCGATTGCGTTGCTGGGGTTGCTCAAGCAGCGGCTCGGGCCCTTACTTTCGGCCTATGAGGTAAACTTCTCGCCGCTCTACGGCGCCATGATTGCCGGCATGGCCGCGCCGGCGCCGCTGCCTGCCGGCGCGCCGGTTTATGTTTTGGCCGAGATCCAGGGCAACCAGGCCGAGCTGGACGGCGAGCATTTCGCTTCGGTGCTGATGCAGGCGGTCGAAGACGGCATCGTCGCCGACGTGGTCGTCTCGCAGTCGCCGCGCGAATTCCGTGCGCTATGGGATGTGCGCGAAGAGGCCAACCGCTTCCTGTTTGCGATCGAGGGCATGATCGGCGTCGACATTAGCATCCCGTTGGCGACCATGGCGGATTTCCTGCGCAACGCCGAAGCCGCGATCCACGCCGTCGACAGCAGCGCCGAGATCTACGTCTTCGGCCATCTCGGCGACGGCAATCTGCACTATCAGGTCGACACCACGGAACCGGGGGCCGCCTATGAGATCATCTATCGCGGCGTGGCGGCATGCGGTGGCGCCGTCTCGGCCGAGCACGGCATCGGCCTGGACAAGAAGAAATGGCTGAACCTTGTGCGCAGCGACGCCGAACTATCAGCCATGCGCCGGCTGAAGGTGGCGTTCGATCCGCACAACATTCTCAACCCAGGGCGGATTTTCGATATCATTTGATCGCCAGGAGGATCTAGCTTGCAACTGGCGAGAGCAGCGCGTGGAAGTCGACCGTTCTCATCTGCTCGACGCCGTCCAGAGTCATATTTCCCGCGACATAGACGATGATTGCCAGACCGAGCCAGCCGAGCCAGCGATACCTGGCAAGCAGCGCCGCCACCAGCGTCGAGGCGACCGCCATCAGAACCACCGACAGGATGAGACCGAACACCAGCGCATTCATGTCGTGGGCGGCGGCGCCCGCCACGGCCAGCACATTGTCCAGCGACATCGAGACATCGGCGACGACGATCTGCAGGATCGCGGTGCGCAGCGCCTTGGCCGGCCGCGCCGTCGCAAGTGCTGCGGCTTCAGTGTCGACGTCCTCGCCGTCGCCGGCCGAGCGCAACTCCTGGAACATGTTCCAGCACACCCAGAACAAAAGCATGCCGCCGACCAGCATGATCCCCGGAATTTCCAGCAGTTGCACCGCGATCACCGCAAAGACGACGCGGATCACCGCCGCCGCGGCAATGCCGGCGATGATCGCCTTCTGCCGCAACGCCTTGGCGAGGCCTGCGGCCGCCATGCCGATCACCACGACATTGTCGCCAGACAGCACAAGGTTGATGGTGATGACTTCCAGATAAGCGGCGACAGTCGTCTGGTCGAAACTCATAGAGCGGTCTCCCCGGAAGGCTCCGGCTGGTTGCGGCGGATCGGACCGATGTCTGCGCAAACGCGAAGACAGCTGATTTGAGTGCAGCCCGGTATTGAAACAAGACGCCAGCGCGGCCAATCGGTCCTCATCCACGGAATTCATCGCCGGGTCGTGATTTCCGACCAGAAATGCCCGTCCCAGAATGCCCGTCATGGAAGGAAGACAAAAGCGTTCCGCTTGCCTATCAATATTGCCGACCAAAGGAGAGACGAGCATGAGCAAGACGGCACTGATTTTCTGGGGCGGATGGGAAGGCCACACGCCGGCTCGCAGCGCCGCTGTCGCCAGCGAGATATTGACCGGGCATGGCTTCGAGGTGCGGACAGAAGAGGGCACATCGGCGCTTGCCGATCCGCAGCTCCCGGCCATCGATCTGATCGTGCCGGTGATCACCATGTCGACGATCGATAAACCGGAGCTGCAAAACCTCACCGCCGCCGTCAGCGGCGGGACCGGCCTTGCCGGCTTCCACGGCACCATGGGCGACAGTTTTCGCAACGAGCCGAACTATCAGTTCATGACCGGCGGCCAATGGGTCGCGCACCCCGGCGACATCATCGACTACCGTGTCGACATCATCAGCGACGATCCGATCGTCAGGGGTATCGAGGGTTTCGCCTACCATTCCGAGCAGTATTACATGCATGTCGACCCGAGCAACGAGGTGCTGGCGACGACGACGTTCAGCGGTGAGCATCTCGATTTCATCGACGGCGTCGTCATGCCCGTGGTCTGGAAGCGCCGCTACGGCAAGGGCCGCGTCTTCTTCAGCGCGCTCGGCCACACCGCGGATGAGTTTTCCGTGCCGCAAATGCGCACCATCTTCGAGCGTGGGGTGCTGTGGGCCAGCCGGTAACCGGGGCCTGTCCAAGCAAGCAACGGCGATATCACGCGTCCGCTACTCGCTAAGCCGCGGCTAACGCACTATGGTGGCTGAGGTGACGACGTTCGACCGCCGTCATCGCAACTGAAATGTGTTGTCACGGGGGGCATGCATGTTCGGGGTCGTCGGATTAGCAAGGCATGGAAAGCCGTCGCAGCGCTGGCGTCCGCCGGCTCTGGTGGTCGTGGTGTTCGGCCTGTTGCTGCTTGCGCCGGAAGTTGCGAATGCGCAGCCGAACTGGACGCTCGATCCGGCGAATTCGACACTCACCTATCAATCGGTGAAGAAGAACACCATTGTCGAAACCAACAAGATCAGGAACCTCTCGGGCACGCTGACATCGGATGGCGCCGCCAAGGTCACGTTCGACCTCAACTCGGTCGACACCGGTATCGACCTTCGCAATGTCCGCATGCGCTTCCTGTTCTTCGAAACCTTCAAATTCCCGACGGCGGAAGTGACGGCGAAAGTCGATCCCGCCGCTTTTGCCGATCTCGCCACCAAACGGCGCATGAGCGCGCATATCCCGTTTCGCCTGAGCCTGCACGGCGTCGACAAGGACCTTGAGGCCTATGTCGTGGTCACCATGATCACCGACAGCATGGTGTCGATCGCCTCGGAGGCGCCGGTCGCCGTGCATGTCGAGGATTTCGGCCTGTTGCCCAACATCGAAAAACTCCAGCAGGCGGCCAATGTCAGCAGCATCGTCCCGACGGCTTCGGTGTCGTTCGACTTCGTCTTCACCGCTGATGGCGCCAAGCCTGCGGCCACGCCTGCCGTCGCGGCCGCAGCCCCAGCCGATGCCGGGCCGGTCGCCACAGATGCAGGCAAGACGTCCTTCAGCGACGATGAATGCCTGAACAGGTTCGAGGTGCTGTCGCGCACCGGCGCCGTCTATTTTCGCCCAGCCAGCGCTCGGCTCGATGAAAAGAGCCGCCCACTGCTGGCCGAGGTGGTCGGCGTCGTCGGCAAATGTCCGAAACTGAAGGTCGAGGTTTCGGGCCATACCGATTCCGACGGGTCGCCGACGGCCAACAAGAACCTGTCGGAACGGCGCGCCAAGGCGGTCGCCGACGCGATCATCGCTGCGGGCATTCCATCGGCGCAGATCACGGCTTCCGGCTATGGCGAGGAAAAGCCGGTGGCGCCGAACGATACGCCGAAGAACAAGGCGCTGAACCGGCGGATCGAGTTCTCCGCCACGCCGCTCTCCAACTGAGCCGGTCGTTAACTGAGAAGGCCCGTCAACCGAAAAGGAATCCGGTGCGTTTGGACATGATTGCAAGTTGCGGCAACTTCATGCGCGGCATCGGCCTCGCCGTGCTGGCGCTTGCGTTGACCATGACCATTACCATGACCGCGGCCAGTGCCGAACGCCGCATCGCCCTGGTGCTCGGCAATTCCCATTACCGGAACGCGCCGGTGCTGCCCAATCCGGTGAACGATGCGCAGGCAATGTCCGATCGCCTGAAGGGGCTGGGCTTCGAAATAGTCTCCGGCCTCGATCTCACCAAGGCGCAGACGCAGGAAAAGATCGCGCAATTCGCCAGGCAGGTGCGTGGCGCCGATATCGCGCTGTTCTTCTATGCCGGTCATGGCCTGCAGGTCTCGGGCAGGAATTACCTGCTGCCTGTCGATGCGGCGCTGGAGGACGAGACCTCGCTCGACTTCGAAGCCGTGCAGGTGGACTTCATCCTGCGGCAGATGTCGCGCGAGACCAGCATCAGGCTGGTGTTCCTCGACGCCTGCCGCGACAACCCGCTCGCCGATGTGCTTGCCAAGGAGACTGGCGGCGACAGCACGGCAAGCAGCGGCCTTGCCGAAATACCGATCGAGAATGGCGGCGCCGGCACGCTGGTCGCCTTCGCTGCCAGTCCCAACCAGCTCGCCTATGACGGACCGGGCGAGCACTCGCCATTTTCGGCGGCGCTGCTTGCCCATATCGGCGAGGTCAACGTCTCGATCACCGAAGCGATGAACCGGGTTACGTCGGATGTGTTCAAGGCCACAGCCGGACGCCAGCAGCCCTGGGTCAACGTTTCGCTGACCACCGATGTCGTGCTTCACAAGGTCGATCTCAAGGCGCCGCTGATCGTCGGCGATTCCGGCACGGCTGCGCCCGAAGGCGATACGCAGGCGCGCACCGGCGCGGCCGCCAATCCGCCGGGTATGGACGCCGGCGAGCAGGCGCTGGAACAGCTGCGTGAGGAAATTCCGAAGCTGGGCTCGGACGCGCCAGTCCTTTTCGACGTTCCGGTCAATTTCGGCGACCCGGCGATCGACGGCAAGAGCATCGCCCAACTCATCCAGGGCAAGCCGCACTTCAGTCCGGTCGAGGGCCTGGAAAAGTCCGTCTGGGACAACCAGTGCAGCAACTGTCATCAATGGACCGAGGAGCGGCTGTGCGACCAGGCCAAGACCTACGTCACCAATGATGTCTCGGTGTTGCGCCTGCAACACCCGCTGGGCACGCGCTTCAAGGTGGCACTCGGCAAATGGGCGCAAAACGGCTGCAAATGAGACCGCCAACAATGGGTTGGATCAGATTTCAATGAAATCTCATCACGATCCAGAGCAATCAGGCTCGGCGCAGCGCCTCGGTTTCGGCCAGATGGATGCCCATCTCGACAAAGGCGGTGAGCACGGAGAAACGGTCCGCCACCGCAACCCGCGCCAGTCCGGCCAGTATGCCGGCATTGACGGCATGCGCAGCCGGCAGCGGCCGCAGCCTCGACCCGTTGGTCTGCGGCGTCAGGCCATTGATGTGCCGTTGCGCCGCTAGCGCGATCCAGCCGGCAGGCGTGTGCTGCTGCGTCATCGCCGCCCCGGCGACAGCCTCCCGGCGGGTTGCATTGTTGGGGTCGCCGACCCACTCCTGGATCAGTGTCAGCGTTGCGAGGTCCTGCTCTTCGAGCAGCTCGGTCAGATGCCCCAGGCACTCATGGCCCCACCAGATTGCGGCCCGGTCAGGCAGGAGATAGGCGCAAAAGGTAATCGCTTCCTCGGGGATGCGCCCGGCCATCAGCCGGCGGCAGAACTCGAGCGAGGGTTGGTCGGTCGGAACGGCCGTCATGTCCCGGGCGACAGCCGTGTTCGCGGCGAAGAGATCGCGTGCGGTCTGGAATCGAAGCCCGTTGACCATCGCTGCTGTTATCCTCCCCCAGCCCTCACTCAACCCGCCTGCGAGGCGCGGGTCAAGTCTGTCGACCACCACATGTCCATGACGTTGTTCACAGACAAACGCCTCACGGTTTGGTATATTCCACAGCCGACCGTGATCTCGACAGATCATTGTCGAACAGGAAGAGTTGGCCCGGATCCATGGATCGGGCCTGAGTGAAAATCGGATGCTCGAAACGGGAGTAACCGTTATGCAGCGGCACATTTCAGTCTTGGCATTGGCGACCGTGCTTTTCTCGACTCACGTCTATGCCGACCCACTTCAGAAATCGGAAGACATTGTGAAGTTCTTTGCCGGCACGATCGATCACGGCGCGGCACGCGGGATTTGTGTCGGCACCGAGGACGAGTGCAAGAGCAAGACCGGCCAGAAAGAAAAGCCTCCGGAGAAGACCGGCCTCGATATGCTGATCAATTTCAGCCTGGATTCGTCCGAGCTCGACGCCAAGGCGCGCAGCGAACTCGACGAATTCGCCAAGGCGCTGAAGGACGATCGGCTGAGCAAGCTGTCCTTCGTCGTCGAAGGCTATACCGACGCATCCGGCTCGGCGACCTACAATGAAGGCCTGTCGCAGCGCAGGGCGCAATCGGTCACCGCCTTCCTCGAATCCAACGGCATCGAATCCACCCGCATCAAGGCGGTCGGTCTCGGCGAGGCCAATCCACGCAATCCCGATCCCTACGATCCCGTCAACCGGCGGGTCGAGATGCGGATCAAGGCGCAGTAGCTTCGCCGGCTGCGTCTTCCGGCCGTCGTCAAACACAACGCCGCGTCCAACGGACACGCGGCGTTTTGATTGTTTGACATGATCGATCAGTTCTTGAGCACGCCGCCGACCGCTACGCCGGTGCCGAAGATCAGCGCCTTGGTCAGGAAATCATTGTTGTCCCGCGGCGGCGGTTCATCCTCGCGCACGACCTCGCGGTTGCGCCTTTTCTGCACGAACTGCTGTTGCCGGCGCGGCTTCTGGGCGTACTGCTTCTTGCGTGGCTTTTCCGCCGCGGGCATCAGCGTGCGGGCCTTCTGCACCACCTGTTTTCTCGGCTTGTCCACGCCGGCCTGGTCGGCCTCATGCTTGGCACGCACGGCCTCCATCATCGGATCCGTCTGGATAACCAGGAACGCCAGTTGCTCGCGCGTCAGGAAAGTGGTCGGAGGCAGCCCGTTCCCCTCTTGCCAGTCGCCGATCGCTTGCCGGGTCTTGGCGCCGATATTGCCGTCAACGCGGCCAAGCTCGTTGCCCAGCGCCTCGACACGCAATTGCAGGTCGATGCGGCCCTGGCGATCGAGACCGATCGCGTTCTCCGTCGCCTCGGTGCCCAGCACCTTCTTCATGTCGTCCGAAATGCCTACCGAGGTGCGCGCGGCAGAACCCGAGTTCGCTTCTTCGGCAGCAAGCGCGGCGACGTCTCGTTCCTGCGCTTTCGGATCGTTCAGCGCATCGATGTTGAGCCGCGCCACCGTGGCGAAGCGGCCATTCGGGAACTGTTCGAGATAGGCTTCGTAGAATGGCGCGGTGTTGCGCTTCGAGGCCTCGTCCCAAAGCCGCTGCTCGACTTCCCACGAAGGCGGTTCGCTGGTGACGGGGGCAGGGGCGGGCGCTGTCGCGGCGTTCGCGTCGTCGGCGGCCGGTTTTGCCACCGGCACGGCTTCGGCGGCCGGTTTGCCAAGGAAAACCTCGCGGCCCAGCGATGCGTTGTGCCATGGCCGCTGGCGGCCTTGCGTGGTCTCGGCCACTTCGCCGCGCACCCGCGTCAGCGCACTCTGGATCTCGACGCCGGGTTCGGTCAGGTGCCTGGCGAGCGCGGTCGAGTAGGGGCTGTCGACGCCGTTGCCGTCAAAGGCGATGGCGCCCGGGTCGGTGGCATAGGCAATCAGGATGCCGCCGGTGCCGACGCCCTCTGATTTAGGGTCGATCGGCGCCAGGCCGGTGCCCAGCGCGGTGGAGCGGGTCTTCGGCATCGCGGCCGCCAGTGTGCGTGCCAGCGGATTGTCGCGGCAGGCATCGAGGATGATGACGCCGACCGCCGGGTCGGGTGGCAATGCGGCCATGAAGTCGTCGATCTGGACGGTGCGGGTCTTGAGATAGGCAGGTGACGTCAGTTCGGCGTCGACCGGGATCAAAAAGTTCTTGCCGTCGACCTGCATGCCGTGGCCGGCATAGAAGATGACGGCGAGGTCGGCATCGTAGGACTGCTCGGTGAATTTGCTGATCAGGCTGTGCATGCCGGCATTGTCCTGGTCGACGCCCTCGATCACCTCGAAGCCGGCATTGCGCAGCGTCGATGCGATGAGATGCGCGTCATTGGCCGGATTGGGCAATTCGACGGCATGGACGTATTTGCTGTTGCCGATGACCAGCGCGACGCGTTTGACGCCACCGGCATCCGGCGCCGCCGCCTGGACGGTGCCAAGCGCGGTCAGCATTAACAGAAAAAATCCGCTCAAAAGGACGGCAAACGCTTTCATGGGATCGGCCCTCCGCCCCAATGGGGCGCGTTATTGATGGCTGCGCATGCTAGATTTCACCAGCGACTGTATCGCTTCTGCCAAAATGGCTGTTGGGCGTATGTGATCCCAGCCACAGTTTTGGTTCACAAGGACCCAAAAACCTTCCCAAATATCCGCAAACATACCATTCGCCGGCCTCAGAACCAATCGGCTTGGCGAAAGCCGGGGCGAACTGCCAGCTCTAGCCCGGCTCAAGAGTATTTTGGATCGAACCGACCAGTGCCGTTATCGCCTGCTTGTATTTTTCGAACTCCGGCGATGTCTGGCGGACTTCCGTCGTCGTCTGCTGGCCCGCATCGGTGGTGGCGGGCGTCGGCAATTTGCGGCCCATCTTCCGTTCCGCCCAGTCGACGACGTAGCTGGCGGTCTTGCCGGCAAGAAACGGGTTGGCCTGGATAACGGACGAGCCGAGCACGGCGCTCAACTGCGCCGATCCCGGCGACGCCAGCACCTGATGGGCGCCTTCCATACCGAGGAAATGGCAGAGATAGAGCCGGCCGGCGGTGATCTGGTGGCCACGCGCCTTGAGATAGGCTTCGCCCTCGCGCGCCAGATTGCGCACCATCTCACGCGAGATGGTGGCGTCGTAGCGCAAAGCGAGCAGGTCTGCGGTCGACAGCGAGCGCGCCAGTTCGGGACGATAGGTGTTCATCATCCGGATCCAGGTCTTGGATATGAACTGGCCGGCGCCTGTCGCCGAAGACAGCGGGTTCTTGGCCCGCGCGCTACCGCCCGATTCGACGTGGACGATACGGTCGGTCAGCGTTTCGACGGCGGGATCGCTGGAAGTGACGGCGATTGCAGCGGTCACTGTTCCGAGCGGATCGATCGCCTGACCGCTCTGATAGAGTTCGAAATGCAAATGTGGCCCGGTCGACAGGCCGGTGGTGCCGATATAGCCGATAATGTCGCCGGCCTTCACCTTGGTGCCGACACCGCTGGCAATGGCGAATTTCGACATATGCGCGTAGCGCGTCTCGCGGCCGCCGCCATGGGCGATCTTGACCACATTGCCGTAGCCGCCGCCGTCGCCCTGGAAGATGATCTCGCCGTCGAAGGCTGCTGCGATCGGGGTCCCCACGGGTGCTGCCCAGTCGACGCCCTTGTGGATGCGAACAACGCCCAGGATCGGATGCTTGCGCGGCCCGAAGGTCGACGTCATGACACCGTTGACCGGCGTCACCATGCCGTTGGCCACCGTCAGCGAGCGCACCTGGTCATCGCCCGAGACGCAGGAAAACTGGCCGTCGCTCTGCTGGAAAACGAAACAATCCAAGCTCTTTTGCGTGCCTTGGATACCGACATAGAGCACCCGTCCGTCGGTCTCGTTCTTGCCGCGCGGCGTCTGCGAATAGATCAGCACAAGGCGCTGGTCCTCGCTGGCGAAAGCATCCAGATCCTGTCCGCGCGACAGATACATAATGGCTTCGCCGATGATGCCGCTCGGCACATTGTTGCGGGCCGCCGTCGAGTAGATCGCGTCGAGCAGGCGGTATTGCCGTTTCTGCGTGCCTTCGGTCTCGGCGCCCGAATAATTGAACAGGTCCTCGCGCACCCACGGGTCGACGCCCGACACGAAGGCGCCCGCCGCGTTGCGTGTCAGCGTGCCGACAAAGACGTTCCTGGCGTAGATCGAAACCTGCATCAGCGACATCGTCGTGGTCTCGCGCGTCGGCCTGAAGCCGCGCATCGCCACGACATAACCAGGCTGCAGGCCGTCCTTGTCGAACAGCGCCTTCAGCGCCTCGCCGGCAAGCTTTGCGTCGTCGGTGGAAAAATGCGCATCGAGCGCCACGCTGTCCAGGCTGCGGTCGTTGAGGATTTTCACGAAAATGTCCTCGGTCGCCTCGAAGCGCTGGTATTCCGAGCTGACGGTGGCAACGCTGGTGTTGTTTTCGACCGGTGTCTTCTGAAAGGCGGGGAGTGCTGCTTCGCCCTCATCGATGGTCTCGCCCCAGCCGGCCTCGGGGTCATCGGCCGCCGCCGTTGCACCCGGAGCGACCTGCGGGTCAGGAGCTGGGCCGGAGGCCGCCGGAGCCCCGTCCGCGCCGGGCGATGGCTTCAGATCGTTCTGCAGGTCATTCTGCGGATCGCTGGGTTCGGCGGGTGGCGCGACCGCGGTCTTCCGCTGCGCCTGAAAGAAAGCGAAATCCTCTTGCGTCGAGGGGATCGTCGTCATGAATTTTTCGCTGGCGCTCAGCATCACGTCGGAGAGAACCATGATCTGAGGGGAGATGCCGGCCTGGTCGAGCTCCGCCGGGCGCGGCATCCCGCGGCTCTTGGCAGCGCCCGCCTCCGGCGCCAGTGTGATCCACATCGGGTCGCCGGCAAGGTCGATGATGGCCGGCACGTAGACCGATGCGTCGGCCGGCACGTCGTCCGAGCCTTCGACGGCGTGCAGTTCCTCGTCTTCGTCGCCGAACGACCAGTAGTCGGCGGTAAGATAAAAGCCGGTGGCAATCGCGGCGAGGACGATTGTCGCCAGGCCAGCCGCCAGCCCGAGCCAGATCCTGCGCCTGCGCAGCGCGGCGCGCGCCTGCTTCTTTGCTTTGAAGCTGGTGTCGATGCTGTGCGTCACGGCGCGCTTCCGGTCAGGAAGAAGGTCCAGCGCACCTGTTCCTGGGTGTCGACTTCGAGAAACTTCGCGGCGATATGGCCGCGCTGCCAGCATTCATCGATGCCGCGGATCGAGAACCGCCGCCGCTCGATGCACATGTCGGTGGAGCCTGCCAGAATGGCGTGGCCGAAGACATCCGTCGCGTAGATGTAGATGTAGCGGTTGGTCAGCTCCTCGCGGATGACGTTGACGCATTGATTGGCGCCGATGGTCCACCAGCCATCGGTCTGGTCGGCATCGTCGACCTTCTGGCCGACGGCAAGATTGACGACGTCGAGCGTCTGGTTGCAGACGGTGAATTCGGCGCGCGCTTGCCCGGTGGAAAGAAGCGCCAGCAACAGCGTCGCGACCGCGCTCGCGGCGAGCTTCACCCGCACGTTCCGGGCAAGCAGGACGGGATCACGGCGACGGCGTTGCATCGGCGTCGGTGCTACCCGCCGAGGCGGAAATATTTGGCGGTCGCCGAAAATGCCGAACTCCTGGCGCCGATCTCGTCGAGTATCCTGGGCAACAGCACCGAGGCCGGCGTCGGCGTTGTGAAGTCCGCCGCCTTTATGTCCTGCGGCCCGGTGATCACCATGATGATCTGCGGCAACGCCTTGCCTGCCGCCTTGTCGGCGGCGCCGAGCCCGATCGGGATCGAGAAGGTTGCCTTGTCGGCTTGTACGACAACATGATCGTCGAGGTTGAAGGCGATGCCCCTGTGGTCGATCAGGAACACGCTCGACACCAGCCCGCCATGCGTCATCAGCGTGCCGTCGATCGGCGAGCCGTCCGGCACCGATGTCTGGTCGAGGACAAGCTGCGGCCTGTCGGCCGTGCTCGCGCCCATGAAACGCAGGAAGCCGGTGATCCCGCATTGCGGGGGCTGGATAAGGCGGACGCTGATATCCGGCTCGACATGGAACTTCGCCTGGAATTCCCCAAGCAACTGTTCGAAGGGTGGCACCGACGTGCCGAAGCCCTCGATCGCGACACCCTTGTCGGCGGCCGACGTCACCGTCGCAAAAAAACAATCACCACCATTGAAGGCGCGTACCCAGGTGACCCGCTCCGCGGCCGCATCGGCCGGTGGCGGCACCTCCGGCTTGGGCACGTTCATGGCAATGTCGGGCTCTGCCGGCTTGTCGGCCTGCTCACCGCTGGCAATATCGGGCTGGCTCGGCTTAGGCTCCGCGGTCGGTTCAGGCGCCTGCGTGTCCGGCTTGGGCGCCTGCGCGGTCGGTTCAGGCGCCTGCGCCTTGGGCTCGGGCGCTTGAGCGGTGGGTTGCGGCGTAGGTGCTGTGGGTTTGGGGGCCTCGGCCGTCGGTTCAGGTGTTTGCGTGGCTGGCTCTGGGGCTGTCGCCTTGGGCTCTACCGGCGTGCTGACAGGCTCCGGGTTCTTCGCGGCATCGGGCTTCGACGGGCCGGATGGCGGTTGCAGCGCAACGGTCTTGTCGGTCGGTTCGGCCGGCTGCGGGGCCGTAGCGCTCGACGCGACTGGTGGCGTCGGCTGCGGCTCGACCGGCGCTTTGGCCTGATCTTCAGCCGGAGTCTCCGCTGGTTGCGGCTTTGGCACCATCTTCTCGACCGGCGCAGTGTCCGGAACGGGCTTGTCAGCGACGGTCGGCTTTGTCAGTCCGGGTTGGAGCGGCTTGCCGGTGTCGGTGACGCGAGGCCGGTCTCCGAATCCCACGATACCCGATGCATAGAGCCCTCCAAGCGATACCATGGCCACCGCCGACAGCACCGCGATCGTCAGATTTCTGCCTGTAGTAGCACGCTTCGGTGGTGTGCTTGCTCGCTTGGGAGTTTCAGCAGCCGGTTTCGGCTGCGACAGGTGCGCCGGGCGCACGTGCGGCACGAAAGACGGCTCCGCCGTGCCGCTTGGCGGGGCCGAACCGAAGCCTTGGGCCGGCGAGTCCCCGACCTTCGAGACAGGCCCTGCGGTCTGCCCGGTTCGCGGCAGACCGGGCCGGGGCGCGAGCGATGCCGGCGGCAAGGTCGCGTCGCTGTCGTCGCGCGTCAACCGGGCGATTTCGGCCATGCTGGCCGGTCGATGATCCGGGTCAGGCTGCAGCATCGCTTCGACAGTGTCCCTGAAATCGGCATCGATGCCGGAGAGATCAGGGACGGTCCGCCGTTTTTCGACGATCTCGTATTGCGAGCCGCCCATATCGATCGGCTTGCCGCGCAGCGCCGCCGCGAGCACCAGCCCCAGGCTGTAGATGTCGGACTGTTCGCTGACCTCGCCGCCATAGAGCCCGAGCTGCTCGGGGGAGACGTAATTGTATTTTCCGGCAAACTTGCCGCCGATCAGCGTCTCGCCACCGACCGCGGCCGATCGCGCAATGCCGAAATCGATGATCTTTGCCCGCTCGACCCGGCCGCCCGGCAGGATGATGTTGTCGGGCGACAGATCGCGGTGGATGGCGCCGGCCTGGTGCACGGCGCTCAGGCCCGAGGCCAGCCGGTGGCACAGTTTGCGCACATCCGGAGTCGCCATCGCCCCGCCGCGCATGACGTCGTACAGCGACTGGCCGTCGACGAATTCCATCGCCAGATAGGGCCGCCCGATGCCGGGATCTATGGTGAAGACGTGGTAGCGCACGACCGCGTCATGCGACAGATGGTTGAGGATCGAGGCTTCCTTGCGAAACAGCGACAGAATCGTCTGGTCGCGGGCGAATTCCGGCAGCACGATCTTGATCGCGACGTGATCGCCGGTCTGGATGTTGTGGCCGCGATAGACTTCGCCCATGCCGCCCGACGCGATGCGTTCGTCGAGCTCGTAGATGCCGCTGAGCTGCGTGCCGACGCTGGTATCCGCCATGTTGGGCAATAGCCGGGTCTTGTCGTCGGAGCTCATCGGTCGTGGCCTCCTGCTCGGGACAGGCCATTGCCTTTGTCTCTGATCTTGACCAGAACGATGGTGACGTTGTCCGTGCCGCCGCGCTCGAGCACCATGGTAAGCAGCTTTTCGCAGGCAGCCTGCGGTGCTGCCGAGAGCACTGCTGCCGCAATTTCCGCGTCGCTGACATGCGCCGTCAGCCCGTCCGTGCTGAGGATGAAGATGTCGCCGGCAAGGGTCTCTCCCTGCTGGAAGTCGATGGCGATTTCGTCGTTGACGCCGATGGCGCGGGTGATGACGTTGCGGCGCGGCCAGTTCTCCGCTTCGGCCGCGCTGATCGCGCCGCTGTCGAGCAGTTCCTGGACCTCGGTGTGGTCGCGCGAAATCTGCGAGATCGCGGCGTTGCGCACGAGATAGACGCGGCTGTCGCCCGACCACAGGCAGGCGAACCTGCCGTCCATGGCCAGCAGTGCGGCAACGGTGGAGCCGATGGTCACGCCGCGTGAACGCGAAATCCGGCGAATCTCGGCATGGGCCCGGTTCAACCGGTCCTCGAAGCGCGCGCGCAGATCCGGCGCCGAACTGGCGATGCCGATCGTCGCCAGATGCTCGACAATGCTTGCCGAAGCGACTTCTCCGGCCTCGTGCCCGCCCATGCCGTCGGCCACCACCCAGAGGCCGATCCGCGGCTCGACCAGAAAGCTGTCCTCATTGTGGTCGCGCACGCAGCCCTTGTGGCTCACGCCGTAGCTCTCAAAGGCGGCATCGTTCACTTGCCTACGCTCCGCAACGCCTTGGCTGACGTGCCTGGCCAGTCTGCCACAGCCCCATTCATTAGAGTATCGAAATCTAAGCCGCTGATGACGGACGGTGTGGTGCCGCCGCTGTCTCTGCGTCCTGCAATCGCTGGTCCTGCCATGCAATTCCCCATCAGAAAGCCTTCGGACAGCTGAAGGCGGAAAGCGCCGGCAGCGTGAATGGGTTGCCGTCCTCCCCGGTCTTGATCGTGTAGGCGACATCCCGTCCGCCGATGACGAAATGCGCTTCGAGACTATCGCCATTGGCGGTGACCTGTCCCTTGTCCAGCAATCGTTTCAACGCCCAGGGGCCGTCGAACTTGATTGCGGACTCACGGCCGGGCAGCTCCGGCGTCAGGCTGAGACTGGCCGAACCGGTCTTGCCCGGCCACGGAATCAGGCCCGGCGTGTTGCCGGCCTGGGTGGCCTGCAACACCTGGCCGTCGATATTGAGCAGCGCCATGTCGGCATCGCCATGCAGCGAGAGCGGCGTGAAGGTGATGTTGATCGACGGCACCGGCCCGCCGAGCGGAAAGAAAGCCGCGCGGATTTGTGCCGCGAGCTGAAAGTTCTTCAGCGTCGATTTCGCCAGATTGCGGCCGAACCTGGTGTCCTGTTTCCAGTCCCAGTCCTGGCCGCTCATGTCGACCAGCGACGCCAGGTTCTGCGCGAAAAACCGGTCGAGAACCCCGCCCGGAGAAAACAATCTCGCAAAATCCGCCATGGCGACATCGTCGGTGCCGGCGGGGGCGAATGGAAAGCGCCCGGCAATCACCTCTTCGCACGGACGGCCAACGGTCTCTTCCAGCATCTCGTTGAGATGCGTGGTCGATGTTTCGGCGACGGTGCCCTCGAAATCGTCCGCCGCCGCGCTCACCATCCTGGCCAGCGCCTTCGGCAGCCGCGAGGCATTGGCGCGCAGCGTCGAGATCTGCAGCTGCAGATTGGCGTTGGCCTGGTCGGTCTGCGCGGGGACATCGGCCGCCAGCCGCACGCTCTGATAGATTTCGCGGAAATTCTGGGTCAGGGCGTCGAGCGGCCGCTGCCCCGGCGCCCCGGCCACCAAAGCCTGGAAAGACCGGAACTGGGCTTCGATGTTGGCGCCGGGATCCTGGTTCTGGGTGCTGACAAAGGCGGTCCCGGCCCTGCTCTGCGATTTGCGCGCCGCAATCTCGATGCCGATGCGGGCGAGGCCCTTGGCGCGCGCGGCGATTTCCTGGTCGCTGTCTTGAGACGGCGCAGCCGGATTGCGCTCTTGCGTCAAAGCTGTTTCGCGCGCGATCGCCTCGAACAGCTGCATCAGCGGCGAACTCGGTGATCCCGCTGCGGACAGCGCCAGATATTGCGGTTTGTCGGCGGCCATTGCCTTGAACTTCAACCTGTCGAGCACCTCGTTCCACGCCGCCGCAAAGCCCTTGCCATAACGATCGAGCAGCTCCGGGCCGAGCTTGAGCAATTCCTGGTCGAAACCGCCTTGCTCGCCGCTCGAGCCGATCACCCATTGATCGTCGACCAGCGCCTGCGCGCTCCTGGCAAGTTGCGCCAGATAGAAGTCGAAGCCGGCATGGGTGTAGAGACCGGGGACGCGAAGGCCGGCGAGATCGTTTCCGTCATTGCGCTCGAACAGCATCGGCGCTTCCGGGCCGGCTTGCGAGGCCACCGAAAAATCGTCCAGCGCCGCCGCATAGGTGGCCGACTGGATGAGAGCGGTGGCGCGATCGGCAAGGCTCATGCGGCCGAGCGAGCGCTGGGCGGATTCGACCAGCGTGCGGTTGAGTTCGAACGAGGGATCCTGGTCGTTGTCGAGCGCCAGCATGGCGCGCAAATGCTTCTCCAATTGCGCCCGGCCGTCGCGATTGTGGGCGCCGGGATAGCGGTTCTGTTCCCAGTCCCGTTTCAGCCAGGTGACGACCAGCTCGTCATCCACTTTCGGCGCCTTGCCGCCCAGCATCAGGTAAATCTTCAGCGGCTCGTACAGCGCCATCGGATCGGCCATCCTGGCCTCGATCGTGCGTTCGAGCTGGAACAGCAGGCGCGAGCGGAACATGCGCTCCAGCCCCTGCCGGTAGGCGGTCTCGGAGGCCGAAAGGATACGCTCACGCTGGCTGAGGCCGAACGTCGCCGTGGCCGGGGTGGGCTGGTCTCTCGTATCGTAGCCGGCCGGCAGGCCGCGCAGCGCATCGAGCGCGCCGATGACGGTTTCGAGGTCGGCATCCGACACCGTCGTGCTGGCCAGCAGCGGCGCGGCTGTCGCGCGGTATTGGCCTGCCGCCTGGCCGGTCGCGGCGACCAGCGATTTGTTGGTCGTAAAGCTCAGGCCGAGAACGCCAAGCGCGGCGATCGCTATGGCCGCGATCGCTGTCAGGCCGGCGTAGCGGGCGATCGCAACGCGCCTGTCGGCCGCCCTGTCATATGACACCCAGCCGGACTCGGCGAAAATGACGCGGCTAAACAGATCGTGCAGGAAGAAGCTTTTGCCGGTGCCGGAAAGATGCGCCTGGGCATTCCTGCCGAAACTGCGGCCTATGCTGCCCAGCAACTGGTCGATCGGCGTGCCTTCCTGCGTGCCGGAAGAAAAATACAGGCCGCGCAGGGGGGCGTTCAGCTGCTTGCGCGTCGGCTCGAAAACGCCATCGAGGAAATGCACGATCCGGCCTTTCAGCCCGCCGAGCTGCGCGGCGAAGCCGAAAATGGCGATGCGCGCGACCGGATCGGTCTCCGCCTGCAGCCGCTCGCTCATCTCTTCGGTCAGGCGCTTCACCAGCGCGTCGAATTCGGCTGGCGCTTCTGCGACCATGTTCAGGCCGCGCTCGGCGGTCTGGAAGGTCGCGCCCCACACCTTGCGCCGGCGTGCTTCGTCGAAACCGCCGAAATATTCCATGAATCCGGAGACCAGGTCGGCCTTGGTGAACAGCACGTAGACGGGAAAGCGGACCTTCAGGACCTCGTGGATTTCCTGCAGGCGGCTGCGGATCTCGGCGACACGGGCCGCCTGCTCTCCGTCCGCCATCAGATCGGCAAGGCTGATCGCCAGGATGACGCCATTGATCGGCTGACGCGTCCGGTGCCGCTTGAGCAGCGACAGGAACGCCAGCCAGCTTTTGCTGTCGGTCCGTGCATGGGAATCCTGCGTCGTGTAGCGCCCGGCCGTGTCGATCAGCACCGCCTCGTCGGTGAACCACCAGTCGCAATTGCGCGTACCGCCGACACCCGCCACCGGCTGCGCCTGGCCCGACCCGGCAAGCGGAAAGTTCAGGCCGGAATTGACCAGCGCGGTGGTCTTGCCGGCGCCCGGCGGGCCGATGACGATGTACCAGGGGACGTCGTAGAGGAAGTTGCGCTTGCCGCTCGACTGCCTGAGCGTCGCGACTGCTTCGTTCATGCGAGCTTCCAGCACCTTTGCATCGCTGCCGTCATCCTCGGCGCTGGCCATGGCGGCCTCCAGCGCCTTCTGCGCCTTGCGCCTGCGCCAGAACCGGATTGCATAGATGATCGCCACCGTTCCGACGACGATGCCGATGATCGCTGCCCGCAGCCAGATGGGATCCAACGGCCGGGCGCCGGCAAAGCGGATTAACGGGCCGGCGTACCAGACCGCGGCGGCAAAGCCGGCGAGCGCGAGCGCGCTGAAGATGCGCAGCAGCCAGCCGGTCACAGCATCTCCTCCCGCGGGATCATTACATCGACACGGCGGTTTTTGGCGCGGCCGTCCGGCGTTGCATTGTCGGCGATGGGCTCGTCCTCGCCCTTGCCCTCGACCTTTGTCCGCGACGGATCGCTGAAATGCGCTGCGATCATCTTTTCCACCGACTGGGCACGCGCGACGGAGAGGTCGAAATTCGATTTGAAGGCGCTGGTCTTCTTCGGTTTGACGTTGTCGGTGTGGCCGACGATCCGGATCGGCCCGCGCTCCGCGTCGAGAGCCGCCGCGATGCTGGCGGCCACCGGCTCGAACTCCGGCTTGACCTCGGCTCGTCCCGACTGGAACAGCAGGGCGTTGCTGATTTCCACGATGATGAAATCACCCTTGGTGCCGACGCTGACGCCGCCGCCTTCGATCTCCTTGGCCAAGGCAGTGCGGATGCGATCGACCTGCGCAATCGTCGTTGGCGCTGCGACGACTTTCACCTCCTCGGTCAGCGGCACGAAACCGGTGCGCTCGATGGTGACCGGCGTCGCCGGATTGAGCGCCAGCAACTCGCCGGCAACAGCCTCGCCATCATTGGTGATGAGCACGCGCAGCGTGAAAAAGGCTGCGGTCAAAACTGCCGCGGTTGCAGCGGCTATGGCCCAGAGCGGAACCCGCCTGGAGCCTTGCGCCGATGTCAGCGACAAGCCTTGCCAGCGCGGCGAGATGTCGTCGTCACCGGGGACTCGGAAATAGGCTGATGTCTCGTAGACGTCGCGGCGGACCCGTTCGAGGCTCTCGCGCGGCTGGCCGCGATACTGGCCTTCGAAGCCAAGCGACAGGCAGACATGCATCAGCTCGATGAGATTGCGATGAGGTTCCGGCGTCGCCAGCACCGTGTTCAGCGCCTGGAAAAAACCGGCGCCGGTGGGTTTGACCTGGAAGAAGCGCTGCAGCATGGCGTGCTGCGCCCACGCATCCCGGCTGGAACCGGGCAGATTGGCGACGATATCGTCGGCGGCTTCGCAAAGCACATAGCTGGCGATGCGCGCATCCTCTTCCGAGGTATCGGTCCTGGCGATCTTGCGGTCGAAATCCTCGATCAGGCCGGCGACATGCTGCGCCAGCGGCTCGGCCGGTCTTTCGACAGCCATCAGCCGCAGATGCCCAAGCAGTATCAGCAAGGGCGCCGCGGCAGCGACGATCGGGTTGGCCGCGCCATAATCGACGGCATCGCTGGCGCCGAGCAGCGCATCCCATGGCGTTTTCCCCGCCGTCCCGGCTGAGCCGTGAACGGGCGGATCGGCCGGCGCGTTGGCGAAGGGCGTTCCCTGATAGATCACCGTCCCCGTGACGTCGCACGGCGGCTGGCGGCCGGCGTTGGGATCGAAAACCGTGGGTTCCGGGACGCTGGCAGGGGCGATCACCGTACTGCCGGGGGCCGGCGCATCGCGGGCGAGAACCGTCTTTTGCTTGCGGCCGGGATTGGGGCGGCTGGGGCGGATGACGGTTTTGCCGGTCGGATCGAAAGGATCATCCTTCGAGCTCATCGCCGATCCCTGCCTCTACGCCCGCGCGCCGCGACGCACAGCGCCATGTCCGCGCAAACGCGGACCGCAGGACGCTATCTCGCCGTGACATGACATGTGCCGCAGACCCCCGAGGTCGACCAACCGTACCCGCGTGCTCAATCGTCGTATGTGATCGTAGTCTCAGAAGGTTGCGATGGAAACCCGGCGCAATTTTGGTGGCCGGCCCGTGCTCGGGTCGCCTTCACGGTGTCTTCAGCGGTGCGCGGGCTTAGCCCTTGCCGGCCTTCTGTTTGGCGGCCTTGGCATAGGCTTCACTGAAATAGGTGAGGAATATGTCCAGCATGCCATTCTCGTGCGCTTCCTCCTTGGCCCGCCAGGTCGCGACCAGCGCGTCCCAGGCGCGCGTTTTCTTCGAGGCAAAGGAGGATGGCGGCAGTTTTTTCGCAATCGCCTCGGGCGACAGATCGTCAAGCAACCGCGACAGCGCTGCCTGCATGGCGGCGAAGGTGGCGAATTCATGTGTTTTGAGGTCGTGGAAAGCGTCTTGGATGCTGTGCCTGGCATCGAGATAGCCGGCCCTGCGCCGCGCGAACATGATGTCGAGGATTTCGTCTGTCCCGGGCACGAACTTTAGCGGATTGTTGTCGGCGGAATTGATCATGGTCCGGTCGCTGGTCTTGGCCAGGACTTTTGCAGCGGCGCGCGCCTTCAACAGCAACACCAGCTCGTCGACGACGATGCGCAGCACCGCGCCGATCTCGCCGGCTACCTCCTGCGGTTGGCGCAGCAAAAGCACCTCTGGTGGAATGCCGGCGCCGGCGGCAATCGCGCGCAGGATCTCGTCGGCTTGCTGCGGCCGGCTGGAGACCGAAGCGGGTGGCGCGGTCGGTGACCGTGGCGATGCGACATGGTCTGGAAAGGATCCGGCAACGGGCATCTGCCGTTGCGTCGAACCATGGCCACCGAAGGCTGGGTTCCCGTCATCGATCGACACCGAGACGATATAGCGGCCGATCCGGAGCCGGTCCCCTTGCGCCAACCGATGCGGGCCGGTCAGGCGCTGGCTCGACCCATTGACGAATGTGCCGTTGCGCGAGACGTCGTGGAGAAAAAAGGCGCCGCGTTCGTAGCGGATTTCGCAATGTCGGCCGGAGATGAACTTGTCCGGATCGGGCAAGGTCCAGGCGCAGTTCTCCCGCCCGATCTCGAAGCCGCGGTCGCGCGATGCGTAGCCGGGCGGCAGCCCGGCAGGCAGGACATCGACATTGCTGATCTGCAGACTGATGAACATGCGCTATGGACCGTCGACCGCTGCCGTTTCCATTGATCCGATGTGCCACAGTCTAGCAGCTTGCGGGCACAGCGGGAGAGCGGCGTTTCACACTGGCGAAAGCGGCGCAAACAGCAACGGCCTGCCGCTTGTCCTCTTTGGTCTGCCATAGAACATGTGGTAGGCTCAACATGGCTTGGGTGGCAAGTTGCGAAATATCCCTGAACGTGAGGTCGTTAACACAAGAAGGGCTTCGAACCTGCCACACTAGCGCTCAGGAGGGGCACGACCCATGCCGAGTGAACAACGCGCCGCGCTTGTGCAGACGCCGGTCGGCGCCGAGCTGTTGACCTTTACGCATCTCGTCGGCCGCGACGAGATCAGCCGCTGCCTTGCCTACACCGTTGGATTTGTTTCGACCAATGCCGATATCGACCCGCTGAAGATGCTGGGCGGCGCCGTTTCGATCGAAGGCGAGGCCGACCCCAAGCGCTGGTTCAGCGGCCTCATCGCCGAGTTTCGCCTTACCCGCATCGAAGATCGGCTGGCTCACTATGAGGCGGTCGTCAGGCCGTGGCTGTGGTTCCTCGGCAATACCACCGACTGCCGCATTTTCCAGGACAAGACTGCCGTCGAGATCGTGGAGGAGATCTTCTCCAAATATGGCGGCATCGCCAAGTTCGAGAAGCGCTTGCAAGGCTCCTATCCGCCGCGCGAATATTGCGTGCAGTACGACGAGAGCGACCTCGATTTCGTGCAGCGGCTGCTCGAGCATGAAGGCATAATGTACTTCTTCGAGCATGCCGAGGGTGAGCACACACTGATCCTGGCCGACGCCATGAGCAAGCTCAAGCCGGCGCCGGGCTATGAGACCGTGCTCTATCAGTTCGAAGGACAGGGCTCGCGCCGCGACGTCGAATACATCACCGAGTGGATTCCAGGCAGTGCGGTGCGCCCGGGCGCCTATGCCCACACCGACTATGATTTCGAGAAGCCCGCCGCCGATTTGATGGCGAAGTCGGCACAGCCCTTCGGCCACAAGCAGGCTGCCGGCGAGAACTATCGCCACCCCGGCGCGCATCTGGAAGTCGGCCGCGGCGACAGCCTGGCGGCGATCAGGCGCGAAGAAATCCAGGCGCCGCATATGCGCATTGCCGCCGTCGGCACCGTGCGCGGCCTGTTCTCCGGCTGCACCTTCAAGCTCGACGGCTTTCCGCGCGACGACCAGAACAAGGAGTATCTGGTGATCAGCGCCGAGTACCGGCTGTTCGATCCGGGCTATCGCGCCGGCGTCGACACCGATGGCGAGAATTTCAAGGTGGTGCTCGGTGTGGCGCCGACCTCAGTTGCTTATCGGCCGCCGCGCATCACGCCAAGGCCGATCATGCGCGGGCCGCAGACGGCGACGGTCGTCGGTCCGTCCGGCGAGGAGATCTTCACCGACAAATATGCCAGGGTGAAGGTGCAGTTCCACTGGGACCGCCTCGGCAAGAAGGACCAGAAGAGCTCCTGCTTCGTGCGGGTGTCGCAGACCTGGGCCGGAAGCGGCTGGGGCTTCATCCAGATCCCGCGCATCGGCCAGGAAGTGATCGTCGATTTCATCGAAGGCAATCCGGACCTGCCGATCATCACCGGCCGGGTCTACAACGCCTCGCAGATGCCGCCCTACGGACTGCCTGGCAACGCCACGCAGTCCGGCTGGAAGTCCAACTCGTCGAAGGGCGGTGGCGGCTACAACGAACTGATGTTCGAGGACAAGGCCGGCTCGGAGCTGGTCAACTTCCAGGCGCAGAAGGACCACCACCTTCTGATCAAGAATGATCGCCAGAAGCTGGTCCAGCACGACCAGTCCGACCGCATCGACCACGACGCCAAGCACTCCGTCGGCCACAACCTCGACGAGGACGTCGGCAACAACAAGACGGTCAAGGTCGGCGTCGACCAGACGACCAATATCGGGTCGAACGACACCGAGACGGTGGGCAAGAACCGCTCACTGACGGTGGGGGTCGATGAGACGATCAACATCGGCTCGAACTCGACCGAGACGATCGGCGCCAACCACACCCAGACCGTCGCGATCGTGCAGACGGTGACTGTTGGCGCGGCGCGGGTCGATTCGGTCGGAGCATCCGAGACCCGAACTGTGGGCGGTCCGCAGACGAACACGATCGGTGCGACGCGGTCGGTCACCGTAGGTGCTGCGCAGAGCCACGATATCGGCGCGGCTGATAGCTGGAACATCGCGGCGGCGCAAAGCGTCAATGTTGGCGCCGATCAGAGTTTCACCATCGGCGGGGCACAGTCGTCGCAGATCGGCAAGGGCAGGTCGGCAAAAATCGCTGCGGACGACGCAACCGATGTCGGCGGCGGGCACGCGCTCAAGGTCGGCAAAGGCAGCGGAATCCAGATAGCCGAAGACAGTGTGATCAAGGTCGGCAAGAATCTGATGATCGAGGCGGCCGACTCGATCACGCTCAAATGCGGTTCGGCCTCGATCACGATGAAAAAGGATGGCACCATTGTCGCTGATGGGAAGGATATTACCCTCAAGGGCAGCGGCAAGATCACCGTCAAGGCCGACGGCGAGGTGATCGTCAAGGGCAGCACGATCAACAACAATTGAGGGCATCATCATGGAAGTGCTGGAGCGTATCGACGGCGTCGTGATCGGCCTGCTGATCGGCTTCCAAGGCGGGGCGCCGCTGGTTGTCTTCGTCGGCAATCCGCGCGAGACCGCGATAGCGGCGCGCAGCCTGACGGAGCTGGACGTTTCGGCCGTCGGATCCGAACTGGCTTTGCTCTTCGAGGGCGGCGACCCGGCGCGGCCGCTGGTGGTCGGGCGCATCGTCGATCCTGCGCCCCGCGGCAGGAGCCTCGAAGTCGTCCGCGACGGCGAACGTGTCGTCATCAACGGCGATGAGCGCATTGAACTGCGCTGCGGCCTGGCATCGATCATTCTGGAGAAGAATGGACGCGTGACCATTCGTGGCACCCAGTTGACCAGCCAGGCCAGTGGCACCAACCGCATCCGCGGCGGGGCCGTGCATCTTAACTGAGGCATTGCCGATGCACAGCATCGCGACCATTGCGGCGATCGTGGACCAACACGCCGAGGACGCGGCGTTCCTGTGGCTTCGACGTCGTCTGGAGATCGACGGTCCAATCCTCGACGAGACCGATATCGGCCGCATCGACCAGCGTCTCGAAGCCAATCTCGAAGGGCTCATGGCAGCCGGCAAGGCCGGTTGGGAAGCTGCTCAAGCGCGCTTCGCCGACTACGCCGAACCGGGCGAGATTTTCGTGCTTGGCACTCTGGCAATGCGTTGGAGCGATGCCAAATTGGTGACCTCTGCAATCGACGCGGGCGCAAGCCTAGGTGACGCCGGCATATCGAGCCTGTCTGCCGCGATCGCGCGCACGCCGGGCGAAAACCTGCGCCCGTTCGTGGCGCAGTGGCTGGACACGCGCGACGCGCGGCTGCGCTGTCTTGGGCTATCTGCGCTCTGGCATCATCGCGTCGATCCGGGACAGCGCCTGCATGATCTGGCCAGCCATTCCAATGCGAACGTGCGTTGGCGCGCCGTCCGGCTCGCCGGCGTGCTCAGGCGGCGCGACCTGCTTCCGGAAGTCCTGGCTGGGCTTGACGGCGAGACAACGAAAGAACGTCTTGCGGCCGCCTTCGCTGCTTGCCTGCTTGGCGAGGCTCGGTCCGCGCACTCGGTGATCGACAAGATCGTGCTGACGGAGACGGACCATGCGCAGGCGGCGATCGAGTTGCGCCTGCTGACGACGCCGCCGAAGGCCGGCAAGGCCTGGCTGCAACCACGTCTCGGACAGCCTGTCTTGCGCATCGCGGCCACGGCATCGATCGGGCTGCTCGGCGACCAAGCGGTGGTGCCGTGGCTGATCGAGAAGATGCGCGAGCCGGAACTGGCATCCGCAGCGGGTGCAGCACTTCGCGATCTGTTCGAGGTGGACTTCGGCGACACCGACCTTTTCGTTGCCGATCCAGCTGTTCTTGGCGAGGGCTTTGCCCAACTCGACGACAGCTCGCTGCCGGCCGCCGATCGCGTCGAAGCATGGTGGGACGAAGGGCGCGGCGGGCGCAACCATCGTCTGTTCCGTTCGATGCGCAGGCTCAGGGTGGATGCGTTGCGCGCGGCAATCGCCACGCCCGAGGCGCCGCTGGCAGACTGGCGCAGGACACGCAAGTTCCCGGCGTGGATGTGATCGCTTTCGCCGAGGGAAGGCTTGTCCCTCCGTTCAGCGTTGGCGGAGGTCGGTAAGCGCGATCGCCGACCGGTTGCCACCCTCGGATGCAAGCTCGCAGGCTGCGACGCGGCCCGGCGCGTAACCGCTTATAAAACTGTCGGCCGCCAGCATCAGAACAAGTGCCGCACTAGCGGCTCCAATGTCGCCGACCGTCATCGCAGGGTAGGCTGTCGGGAATATCTCGCGGTGCGTGCGGTAGAAGCGCGAGCGACCGACCAGTTGTTCGAGCCCGCTGTACCGTTCCCCGTTTCCATTGCTGACAAGGAACTCGATATCGGGTTCCTTGGGTCCGGACCCGCTGAAGGCAGCAAGCAGCGAAGCCACCATCGCACGGCCTTGACTCTGGCGTTCGGAAAGAACGCTGTCGATCTCTTGAGCCAGGCCCGCCCCGCAAATCATTGCAGCCGGCCCGCTCCCCGGCGCTCGCGTCAGGCGCACGAAGACAGCGCCCTCGCCAGGGACTGCCCCTTGAGCATTGTTTTCGGATTTCAGACGATTGGCTCGCATCAAGCGCGCAATGTCGGTCCCGTTGACGAGGCTGTCCACACCACCCAGCAGCACCTGCGCGACGGTCCCGGATTCTAGCATGTCGCCGGCATAGTCGAGCAGTCCGGCGCTGGCTGCGGCACCGCCGTCAAATACCCGCGAGCCGGCATTGAAGCGCAGGCCGCATCGCTCGAAAATGGCATTCAAAAGGCGCCCCCGCTCGACCTCTTCATACGCCGGATGGTCGCGGAAACTCTCCGGCAGCGCGAGCAGAACAGCGGTCTGGTCCGGCGTTGCCTTGTTGTCGAGCATCGCCTCCTTGAGAGCGCGGGCGCCCATGCTGGCGAGCCATACCCCGTCATTGCGTCGCAGGCCCGCCTTGGCTGGAATGCGTGCCACGATCTGTGTGGTGGGAAACGGCTCTGAAAGAGGCACCTCCTGAAATGCTGACAGGTTGGCGCGAATGGCTGAGATGGTCTGGCGCGCGTTCAATCCAGCAGGCGTGACGGCGCCACCAACCGAGATGTAGAGCGGCCGCTTCACGGCTGCCACGCCGAGCGATCGCGCAGGGCCCCGTCGCCGCCGAGAAGATTGAGATAGAGTTTTCGCTTGCGGCGCGCATTGATCCAAACAGGAGAAATGTGGCCGAAGGCGATTTCCCGCAGCGCCGGCACGTTGCGCCGGATTACCACTGCCAAACGAGCCTTAAGGGTCACGCGCTTCAAGTCAGGCTCGATGAGCACGGTGTCAGGCTTGAACGCGTTTTCTTCTACACGATCGTCATAAATGAGCCGAAGCGGGGCCGTGATGCGCGGCAGGCGGAAATCCCATCTGCCCGAAGCCGTCATGCCGATCACCGTGATATCCTCGCCGTTGCCGATGCCGGCCATCTGCTGATCGGCTGGGGCGCACATATAATGCCGCGTGTCGAAGTCTTTGGGAGCGAGCGGCCATTGGGATTCGAGCCAAGCCTTGTCGTAGGTTCCGGCGAAAGCCAGGCGCGGTTGCCAGCCCCGGCCAATCGTCCCGAATCCCGCCGGCCTCAGGGATTCCCCAGGTCGGGCTTGCGCTTCGCCCGGATACATGACGTTGGGCGCCTCGGTTCTGACCGCAGGATCTGCAGACCGGGCGTTATGGTACCCCACGCCGACTGGGTTGCGCTGGTCCGTGCGCAAGTCTTCCAAAGTGCCGCCATAGGTGCGTTCATAGACGATCGGCATGGTCCGGAAAGGCGCCGGTGCGCTGTAGCCGCCGGAGTCGTAGATCCGGTCCCCGACGACCTGCAATACCTTGCGGATCGAGTTACCGACACGCAGGCCAACCTGCATCTCGCGTACCGGCCTTCCATCCGGCGCGTGCGCGACGCCATTCACGATCACCTCGGCGCCAGGCTTGACGGGCGCGATGTCCGCTTCGTAGCGGGTCGATGAAAGGGCCGGATCGCCAAAAGGCTCATCGCCAAAGATCACCGGCACCTGTTCGGCCGCTGGCTGGAATTCCTTTCCTTCATCCGTCGCCGTGAAACTTGCCGATAGCATGACAATCAGAGTTTCTTGGCCGTCAGCATTCAATTGGACGTGCGTCGCGGCGGCGAAGGGTGTCCTGTTTTCCAGCCAGACATCGAAGGCCATCGTTCAGCACCACCGGCCGTTTTCATCAAGCCCGATCGGCCAATAGGGCATGGCCGTCAGCAGTTCTACATATTCCTTGTTGCCTTCATCGACGACCCATTGCAGCAGGAACACCTCAGGCGCGAGGCGGTCGGCCGCGGGCAGCGTTTCCCCCACCGCAACGCATCGCAGCCAGTATTCCCGCACGAGCCACACCACCGCCGGATGATTCGCCGGGCCGGCCGCTGCATCATCCAGCTGGGCCGTGATCGCTTGATTGACGGTCAGGCCGCCATCGACCAGTTCGTCGAGGCCAGCTTCCCAGATCTCGGAAGCCACCTCGAACGTCTCCTGCAAGTCAGCGAGGTAGGCCTTGAACAGGGACCTATAGGCAGCAGAGGCCTCGCGGCGCGAAAGGCGAATTCCATGATCGGGACCGACAACGTCCTGGGGTGCGTTGAGAAGCCGGTTCAGGCCGAGTTCGACACTATGATCAATCCGCATTGCCATCTTCTTCTAGCCTCAGCACATTTCGAGAGATGGATCCTCGCCGATCGGGACATAGACGAAGTACTTGAAGTACTTGAATAGTTCCGTGTCGTATTCGGACATCATTTCGACCAGCAGCAGATTGGGCGGCACGGGACCGCTGGCGTCCGCTTCGTCGCCATCCTCACCCCAGTTCGATTCATCGTCCTCGTCGTCATCATCGGTCTGTCGGGCGTACCGTTCAAGGTTCAGGCCATGAACCTTGAAGTAGTGCTTGCGGTAGATCGCCAGAATCCGTGGATGGGCCACCAGCCCGGCGGGCCAATGCAGATTGGCTATGTTCTCACCGGAGGCGTTCAGGCGCTGCTGCAGTGCGCCCCACCATTCCTCGATCGCCGGCATGACGGCGTGGAGCTCTGCGGTCCACGCATCGATTATCGCCGTATAGTCAGCGTCGAGATCGGCAAAACCCGTTGCACTCATCGCCTAGATCCCCCGAGCGTTCATGAACTTCCTAATCGCCTTGTTGTCCACCTTCGACTGCCGGCCCGGCTGGCTGTTGCTGTGGCTGGAGCAATGCGGCCTGACGTAAAGCGCTTTCATCGCATCCTTGAAGCCTTGTGGGACGATCTCTATATTGCATCCACCCGCGTACCACGCTGCCTTCTGCGTCGGCTGGTGATCGGCGATCAGCGGGGCTTCCTTCCCCGAAATTTGCCGGTTGACCTTGGCCTCCAGTCGCTTGATCGCGGTCTTGTTCTTGCCGGTCGTGCGTTTCTTCAACCTGTCAAGGTTACGTTTGCATTCCCAGCATGGCCGGTTCTGAACCTTGGCTTTCTGCGGGCCTGTTGGCTGGGTGTAATGATCGTCGTAGCAATAATCGGTCGTGCATTTCTTCTTCTCTTTCACCAGAAGAGCATTGCGGAAGTTGACCAAGGCGGCGGTATCGATGGTGTTCGGGAGTGGACTTGCCGTGTTCTGCTCCATGGTGTCGCCATGGCGGCAGACACCCTTACCCTCCACCTTGACGACGAACGACCAGAGCTTGAACACTCCCTTGCCCTTGATCTTGTGCGTTATGACCCCCGCGCCGAGGCCTTGGGTGGCCGGCTCGTTGCCGGTGCTGGTCGCAACCTCCGACGAGCTTTCGAGCGCGGTCGGATTGCCTTCGATCTTGACGCTCTTACTGCCTTTGGTGAGATCGCTGGAAGACAGCATGTTGACGTATGGAACCGGAACCGGGCCTGCCGGCGGGGAAGGCGGGCTCAAGCACACATCTCCCGGCGCCACGCCCTTGCCGCCGCTTCCTTTGTGGAAGAAGCCCATGCCTTCAGCAAAGACTGTGCTGCCCATCAGAGCTATTCCGTCTCAGGGCGCGGGGCGCGCATTTTCGGCAGGGCGTTGGCCGCCAGGTCGTGAATATCCGAGAACGCGAACTCATGCACCGACCAGTCGTCGAGCCAGAAGCCAATCCGGTTCGGATCGCCATGGCTGTTGCTGGGCGCGGCAAGGTTGGCCAAGCCTTCGGCTATCCAGGACTGCGTCCTCTGCAATTCGACCGCTTCATCAACGATTGACGCAACGCCGTCGAACCATGCATCGTCAGGTGCCGGTGTAGCCCCAATCCCGATGATCGCGAACGGATAGCGGCGTCCCACGCGGTCCTCGCTCATGCGCCATGCGCCGGCACAGGGCCGGTCGCCGAAAATGCCGCTCTTGACGATGAAGCGCCAAACACGCGAATCCAATTCCCCCTCGTCTGGCCTCTCGCGCAACTCCATCGACATCCAGCGGTCCCAGCGGTCGATGAAGGTCCGCGGCAGGTTTACGGCAACGAAATCTCCGGTCGCCGGAATCTTGCCGAAGAAGCCGATGTTCAGATCTGCGGCGGACATGAGAATTTCTTGAACATCTGGAGGTTGTAGGGATTTTCCACGCTCGCCGCCTTGAGCTTGAAATCGGCGTACATGCCTTTCGTCCCCAGCCGCAGGCTGTAGACATCGGACAGCGACGTCCCGGTGAAGCGGCCGCCGCGCAGCATCCTCAGCCACGCCCAGCTTCCCGTCTCGTTGAGCATGATTTCGGGCGAGCCGTCGATCGGCTGGAAGGCGAGCGAGATGACGCCGGTGCCGTCCTTGCCGGGCCAGGTCATCGGTTGCGGTCGCGTCGCATTGTTGAAATAGACCAGGTTCTGGCCATCGAGGTTGAGCGTGACGCGGGTCACGTTGGGCGACAGGTCGGTCGGCTCGAGCGTGAAGGCCATCACCGGGCCCTGACCGCCGGGAAAGAGATCGTCGCGGATGCGCCGCGCCTGCTCGAAGGCGGCGAGCGCCGATGGGTCGAGGCCGAAATCGGCACGCCATTTCCAAGGCTGCGCCGAGGTGTCGACATAGCCGATCAGATGGTCGTTGATGAAGCCGTCGATCATCCCTGCCGGTCCGAACAGGCGGGCGAAGTCGCGCACGTTGACGTCGACGGCACTGTCGGGGCTGAACGGATAGCGGTCGTTGAGCGCGGCCTGGCAGAAGGGCAGGATGTCGGCGCGCCAGATGGCGTTGAGCTCGGAGGCCACGGCCTTCTGCGTCAACCCGCTGGTGTCGCCGGCAATGCCGCTCAGCCAGGTGTTGACCGGGTCGGGCAGGATTTGCGCCTGGCGGGCGACGGCGCCGGTCAGTTCGGCAAGCCCGCCCTGTTTCTTGATCGCGTCCTGCGGGTCGGGATTGGCGGTCACCGTCTGCAGCACGTTGGACAGCGCCGTCAGCGCGACGACCGCGGCATCGAGCGCCGGCGGCTGGCCGTCGACCTCGGCAATCGTGCTCTTGAGCGGCTTGAAGTGTTCGGCCACCAACGTGCCGGTCAGGTCGACTTCGCTGGCCGATCCTGCGCGCGGCAACAGCTTGGCGCCGGTCTTGACGATCTTGCCCAGTTTGCCGAGCTTGCCCAGCAGTTTCGAGCCGCCCTTCGCCGCCGCCTTGTCGTCACCGGCCGGCGCGTCGTCCGAGCGGGTGAGGTCGACCTCCTGGACCACCGCCGTCAACAGCCGCTTCAACGCGGAATCGGCACTGGAAAGGTCTTTCAGATTCTCGCTGGCAATGTTGAGGTCGCTGAGCGGCGCCAGCCGCATGTCGCGCAAAAAACTGTCCCACTGCGCGATATAGTCGTCATAGTAGAGCTTCAGGATATCTTCCGACAGCGCCGACACCGACGTCTCGGAATTTTCCGAGCAGCCGCCGGCAAACACGGCGCGGTCGAGTGCCGCCTGGGCGGCGACATCCTCGACCCGGTCGAGGATCGCATCGTGGAAGCCGTCATAGGTGAAGGCGCCTGATATGCCGACGCGCAGCGTCTTGTCGGAGCGTCGCGAAAACACCTTGGCGCCGTTCGGCCCGGCGAAATTGGCGGGGATCCATTCCTTCAATCCGGCCACCGCCGGATCGGCCAGCAATTGCTTGTAGGCCCGCGCCGGCAGCGAGATCGTGCAGACCGTTTTCAGCGCTTCGGCGACCAGCGCCTGGTCGGGCGCGATGTAGCTGTCGTCGACCGCCATGCGCCGGATCGCGGCCAACTGGTGTTCTTCCGCATCGGCGGTCGGGAAGGGCGCGGCCGGCGCGAATTCGGGCAGGTCGTTCACCCACCAATTCTCGACGAAATCCGAATCCATCTGAGACAGGCCGGTCATCATGCGGTAGGTCTTGAGTGCGCCCAGCATGAAGTCCGGATCGCGGATCTGCCGCCACATGGTCGCTTCGAGCAGCGCCACCATCCGCGGCTCCAGCACGTTGCGCAGAGCGTGGTCATAGGTGTCGGTCTGCGCCCGCATCATCTCGGCCGAAGCCGATGGTCCGAGCAGGTCCTGTGCCTTGTTCGGAGGCGCAGTCCTGGCATTGACGACTTCGTCCATGGCGGTCAGGGCAACGTCCATCGCCGGCTGCAGCACCGAGGCGGGCGTCGCCGCGGTCGACGTCAGCGGCGCCTGCAGCGCTTCGAACTGGCCGGCTTGCGCGGCGATGGCGTTGCGATTGTCGTAGTAGGACCAGGTGAACAGGCCACCGGCGAGTATGGCCGCAGCCGCGCTGGCAGCGGCGGCACCGCGCCAGATCCAGCTGCGGCGGCGCTGCGCCAGCGGATCGAAGGTGCCGAGCCCGGCCTCCTTGAAGATCACCTCGGTCAAAAGGTTCTTGAGGAAGAAGCTGCGCTTCTCGAAGCGCTGCGCCGGCATCGTGCGTCGTGCCGGCAGCCCGAAGGAGGAGGCGAGCGCCGCGGTCAGCCGGTCGATTGGCGCGCCTTCCTGGGTGGCCGAGGTCAGATAGAGGCCGCGCAGCCAGGCTGCCTCCTCGTAGCGGCTCTCGCCGAACATCGCCTCGACCAGCACCTGGATCGGCTCGGACAGGCTTTGCAGCTGTGCGGGAAAGCGGAAGATCTCGGCCCGTTCGGCCAGCTTGTCCTCGTCTTCCAGCCGCGGCACCAGCCGCTTTTCCAGCTCCCTCGACAGCATCGTGATTTCGCCCGCGATCGTCTTGGCGTCGACGCGCGCGTCGAGTGGGAAGGTCGTCCCCCACACCTGTTCGCGCGCCTGTGTCGACAGGCCGCCGAAGAAGGCCTCGAAGCCTCTGATCAGATCGGCCTTGGTCAGCATGAGATAGACCGGCAAGCGGATTTCCAGCCGCTCCTCGAGCTCGGCCAGGCGCCTGCGGATCTTGCGGCCATGCGCCTTGACGGCTTCGTCGCCCTCGGACAGCGCGTCGATCCCAAGCGCAACGATGACGCCGTTGAGTGCACGACGGCCGCGGTGCTTCTTCAACAGGTCGAGGAAGCCCAGCCATTCCACGGCGTCGACATCGGGCTGGCTCTCCTGCTGGACATAGCGGCCGGCGGTGTCGATCATCACTGCGTTTTCGGAGAAGAACCAGTCGCAGTTGCGCGTACCGCCGATGCCCTGCAGATCGTCGGTGAGGTCGATCGGAAAGTTGAGGCCGGACTGGCGCAAGGCCGTCGTCTTGCCGGTCGCCGGCGGGCCGACGATCACATACCACGGCATCTCGCGCAGGAATTTGCGGCCGCCGAGCTTGCGGCGCTTCAGCTCGACCATGACGTCCTGGAACTTGGCGCCAACCGCGGCGACGTTTTCCTCGCCGGGGCTGAGCCGCTTTTCCTCGACCGGGGCGGAAATCTCGGCGACGAACATGCGGTTGGCGCGGATCGCGCGGCGCTGCGCGACGATCAGCCAGATCAGCCAGAAGATCACCAAAAGCGCGATGATGACGATGCGCACCGTCTCCGACGCCATCGGCACATAGTCGCCGACCCGTACGATCGGGCCGAACACCCAGATGATCAGGGACAGCAGCGCCAGGCCGATCAGCGTCCACAGGAAACGCGAAGTCAGGACCGCCCAGAGGAAGCGCAGGATGAACATGTCACAGCCTCTTTTCGACCAGCACTTCGACGCGGCGGTTCAAGGCCCGCCCCTCGCGTGTGCCGTCGTCGGCGACCGGATCGGTTGCGGCCCGGCCTTCGGAGCGCACGCGCTCCTTAGGCACGCCGTTCTGAACCAGGATATCGGCAATTTCCGCGGCGCGGGCTTCAGACAGCCGCTGGTTGGTGGACAGTGGGTTGGTCTTTTGCAAGGGAACGCCGTCGGTGTGGCCGACCACCGTGATATCGCCGATCAACTCCTGATTCTCGAGGATCACCTTGGCGACCGAGGCGATGAGCGGATCGAAGCCGTCTGTCAGCTGTGCTCGCGACGACTGGAAGAGTTCGGGATTGGAGGCCTGGATGACCAGCCGCGCCAGCGACACGCTCTCCGTGCCGCTCAGCGCTCTCTTGAGCTCGTCGGGTGCTGCCGCCTGGAATTCCGGCAGCAGCGCGAAATCCACCGCCACCGGCGGCGGCGCGTCGACCTTCGGCGAAGCGCGGGTGACATCCGTACGCGTCGGCGGCGGCAAGGCGCGAACCAGCGCCGAAAGCTCGACCGCCTGGCTGCTCAGGCTCATCGACAGCCCGATATGAATGGCGGTGGCGATCACCGCCGCTGCCGCAACCATCACCCAGATCGGCACGATGAAGCGCTGCGGCTCGTCGGAGGCGATCACGCCCTTCCAGTTGGGCGAAAGCTGTGCGCCTTCGGCGTCGCTGTCGCGCAGGAAGCGCGCCGCGGCCACACGCACGGCATTGAGCGAACGGTCGCCGGAGCGGCCCGGCACGCGATATTTGCCGCGGAAGCCGAGCGCCATGCAATGATATTGCAACTCCAGCATTTCGCGGTCGCGATTGGGATGGCGCTCCAGCTCTTCAAGACGGGCGAAGAACTGCGCGCCGGCATCGACGTCGCCGCGCAGCATCACCACCAGCGGCTGGCGTGGCCATGCGCTGGCGCCGCCCCACGGCGTGTTCAGCGCCAGATCATCGAGCAACGCGGCCACCAGCCACGCGGCCTGGTCGGCGCGCTCAAGTGACGATCCCTGTGCCATGGTGGCGTCGCGGCAGCGCACGAGTTCGTCGAGCAGCCTGGTGCGCAGGGCTTCCGGGTTCTCAGGCGGCTGCGCGTTTTCGAGTTCGGGTGCAAATTCCAGCAGCGGCGAGAACGCGTTGACGAGCACGTTCGGATGCGCGCGCGCGGAGCGTTTCGCGGTCACCCCTGACGCCGGCAGCGGCATGGCGCGCGGCGTTGGCGCTCCGCTCAGCCGAATGCGCGTCCGCTCCCGATCCTCGGACAGTCCGAATGGATCGTCCCTGCTCATCATCTCACCTGTTGACCGAGTAGCAGTCGACCTGCGGTTCGCTGGGCAGCACGCCCGAAACGCCGATCACAAACCCGGGCGCTTCGAGCAGCGAGGCCCAGTGCTCGCTTTTCTGGTCCAGTTCGAGGCACAGCCGGTCGCCGTCATAGGGAATTTCGCGCGGCTGCGAATGCAGGGGCTTCAGCGGAATGCCGGGCAGGCGTGATTTCCACAGCCCTTCGAATTCGCTGGCCGAGCCGACGGTCGCCTGGTTGACGAAAATCTTGCGCAAGGCATCCTCCGAGAGTTCGGAGCCGATCCGCACCACGATGCGGCTCGCCACCAGAAGTTTCGGGTTGTCGATGCGGATCTTCCACACATTGGTCGCATGGCGCATGACCGGCAGGGCGCGGGATTTCGGCTCGATGTAGCGCAGGCTGAGGATGAGGGAGCGTAGCGCGTCGGCCAGCGCCGAATAGGCCGGGCCTGGCGCCATGTGGTCGTAGACAGGCAGTTCGCCGAGCCGCCTTGCACTCGAGCCATAGGTCGCCATCGAGCCGGCGAGACCGGCCAGCTCCATATAGACCTCGGCCGGATGGAACACGTCCTGCGCCAGCATGTGCGCCAGCCGCGGCCGCGCGGCGTTGACCAAATTGAGGATCAGAAGATCCTCGACGCTGCGGCCGGGGCCGCCCAGCACCATCTTGCCATGCGCCTCGGCGATCTGGTCGAGGCCGGTGACCACTTCCTGCAGCAGGCGGCTGTACCAGGACGCCGCGCCGATGACCAAGGTCGGCGGCAGGAAGGTGTCGTCCAAGGCCACGCCGCCATCGGCGCGCACGCCCTTGAGTTCGGCCACCGGCAGCGCGGTGTAGCCGCCGACCGCCGTGCCCGGCGCCAGCAACAGCGCCTGCGGCCGTGCGATCTCGATTTCCTCGGGATCGGAGCCGCCATGCACGGCGTCGCGCACCGACACGATCCGGCCGCGATAGCGCGCGCCGGACGGCTCGGCGTGAGCAGGGTCGAAGCCGACGCCGCCTGGCGGCTCGAGCGGCAGCGCTATCAGCACCGGTCCAGCGCCCATCTCCGGCGTCACCGCCAGCGGCCGCGGCGCATCCATCGTCTCGGGGATCGCGAACGGCGTCCCGTCTGGAAAGATGCCGCGTGCCGAGAGCACCGAAATCTGGCCGGCATCGAGCTGTGCCTGATCGAGCGTCAGCGTTCGAAAGCCGAACGTATGCAGATGCCCGGCCTGCAAGGCGCCGCGCACCGTCGCTTCGAAGAAGCGGTCCTGTTGCTGGAAATGCTGGGTGCGGAGGAACAGCCCCTCCGACCACAGCACCCTGTTTGCATCGCTCATGCCGACACTCTCTGCTTCCTGCTCATCGCCTCGCGCGGCTTTGCGGATTTCGCCGCCCAATGCATGTCGCTCAAAAGTGGTCACGGTTTTGAGAGAACGACATGCATAAAAACAAAGACCTAAAGCGCGTCGCCTGGATCGCGTTCAAACGCGACGCGCTTTAGGCGGAAATGCCGCCGCTGCCGAGCTTCACATTGACGGTGAACTTCGATCCCGGCGAAACCGATTTGGTCGTACGCCAGTTGCGCCCGCCGGGTTCCCTGATCAGCGCGACGAAGCCGAGTGCTGCCACTTCCGGCTCGACCGTGATGGTCTTCGATGCGGTCTTGCCGGGTCCGACGGAAATCGTGTCGGAGCCGATGAGATCGCCGCCAAGTGCGGAGCCGGCACCGCCCTGCAGGGCGAAATAGTCGGCCGAATTGAAGGCGCCGGTGCTTTTCAGCCGCAAGATCATCACCGTCACCGGCCTGTCGCCGCCGCCCGGTCCCGGGTTCATTCCGGCGCCGCCGGCAAGATTCACTGTGATGACGGATGGTTTGGGCGGGCCGCTCTGACACGCCGTCAGCAGTCCCGTCGCCCCGATGGCAAGGATAAATTCGCGTCTGTCGATCATGTCTCAGTCCTCCTCATATGCATCACGAAAATCAGCGCCGATTTCGCCCAGAAAACGCGTCTCGGCGCTGTGAGCGATTTCACGGTGGCGTTTCTGGTACAATTCCCAGAGCTTGGCGCCGCGCCCGCCGGTCAGCAGATTGCCGATCGCCGAGCCCGACTTCAGTTCCTGCTCGATCGCCGCCGGATCGAAGCGGTCGATCATGCGCTTGAGCGCGCCTTGCACGCCGCGCCAGGCACGAACGTGGTGCTGCGCCAGATCGCGCACCGCGTCCTTGATCGCCGCTTCGGCGCCGAGGAAACCGGGGCTGCGCTCGGCCAGCATGGTCACCAGAGCATCGTCGACCGAAGGCAGGAATTTGAGCGGGTTGACCTCGGATGCGCCAACCACGGTCTGGGCGACGCGGGCGTTGCCCTTCTCTTCGGCGCGCTTGCGCAAAAGCTGCATCAACCCTTCCATCATCAGCCGGTATTCGCGGCCGAACTTCTCCATGTCGGCCACCGGATCGCTGCCGGGAAAATCGGCCTCGTCCATGCCCATGCCGCGCAGGAAAGCGGCGCGCAATTCCGCGTCCGCCTGTCCGGCCGACGGCCGCGCTGCAGCTTGCCGGACAGGCGCGCGTGGTGGCGGTGGAGGCGGGGCTGGCGGTGGCCGCTGTGGCGATGGCTCGGCCGCGCGGACCGGCAGATCCCAGGGCGCCGGGGCAGGCGAGGGCGCATCCACTGCGCCGCCATCCGTCACGCCGGCGTCGAGGCTGGTGGACTCGGCAGGGCCGAAACCAAACCCGTCATCGAAGGCCGGCGGCTGCTCGGAACTGGATCTGCTCGGCTCTCTCGACAGCGGTGCGGAATCGAGGCCGAAGGGATCGTCGAACAGCGGCTTGCCAACACCCTTGTCGGGGGCGGTCTCGGCCACCGGCGTTGCCACAGGGTCGAGGCTGAACGGATCGTCGAACGCCTGCGAGCTGCGTTCATCCGCACGCGCGAACGCCCCGGGCACCGGCTTTTCGAACGGATCGGGCAGGTCGGCAGGGCGTGGCCGTCCCGGCTCTTCTTGGGTCGTGGACAAAAAGAAATCGTCGCCACCGAGACTGACCGGCGCCCGCGACGCCACCGGCTTGCTGGCGGGCATCGAAGGCCTCAAGGCCGGCGCCTCGGTCTTCGCCGTCTGCAAATCGACGCACACCACATAGTCGCCCAGCCGCAGCCGCATGCCGCTTTGCAGCCGCTCGGTATTTCCCGCGCCGAGTGGGCTGCTGGCATCGTCGATGAACAGCCCGCTGCTGGAAGTATCGGTGACGAAATAGCCGCCCTGCTTGCTGGTGATCTTGCAGTGGGCGCGCGAGACGAACATGTCGGGATCGATGATCTGCCAGTCGGCGTCGGCGCTGCGGCCGATCACCAGCTCACCCTCGTCCAGCCGCGCCTGCCGCGTGACTTGCGCGCGGGGTCCCTGTTCGAGCGTCAGCAGCAGGCTCATCAGGCAACCTCTTCCCGCCAGCCGACGATGGTGCGCAGCCGCAAGTCTTCGGCATCGCCTCGCGCAGGGTTGCGCGCCAGCCAGGTGGTGCGGGCAAGCTGGACGGTGCCGAGCTTTGCCGGCGGCACTGCCTTTGCCGCAAGCACGATCCTGAGATCGACATCGATGGTCTCGCCGATTAGGTCGCGCACCGCCTGCTTCAACAGCTTCAGCCGCTCGCCGCCGGGCAGGAACGCCTTGTAGTCGATATAGCTGAGCGCACCGATGCGCAGTTCGATTCGGCTTTGCCGGCTGAACGAGCGCGGGCCGATGGTGGCGCTGCGGCCGAGTGTGGCATAGCTGCCGGCCAGCCGGCTCTGCAGCGCCTTGGGAATGGTCATCCAGCCGCCGACGAATTCCTTCAGCACCACCGGAACCTTGAAGGCTTCGGCCAGGAACAGCGTCAGTCGCTCGGGGCCGTCGACTTGGGCAGCGAGCGAGGCGGCCTGGCGAAGTTTTACTGTATCGAGTTCGGCATCCTGCGTGCCCGGCAGCCCGATGCCGGCCATCGCTTCCAGCATGGAACGGACGCGGCCGCCGACACCGCGTTCGACCTGCACAGCCGGATGCGCATCCGCCCAGGCCCGATAATAGAGCGCGATCATCCTGTGCTGCAGGATATTGACAAAATCGACGAAGGTCGTGTCGCTCGTCTGCCGCGCCTCGGCGCCGGCATACCAGCGTTGCGACAGGCGATCGAGCACCCAGCGCGTCAGATGCAGTGGCATCGGCCCTTCGGGTCCGAGCAGGCCGAGATTGTTGACCGTGACGCGTGCCGGCGACTTGTCCGTCGGCTCGCGGAAATCCACCACGTCCTGCACCGCGAAGGACAGCCGCACATTCTGGCCGAGCCTTGCCGGCTCGCGGTCCGGCCGGCCGGAATGGCCGAACAGGCCGCCTTGCCGTTCGAGCCGGCGCAGCAGTTCGAAGAAGTCGAAACTCTCGGACAGGGTTGCGGCTCGCTCTAGATCAGGTAGCGATTGCCGGGCGTCATCGGCCATGGCACATCCTCCTGTTTCTGGAGCAATCGCGTGCGCGTGCGCACGAACCCGTTTATTCCGGCATGACGGGCAAACAGCCGCGACAGCAGCCCCGACATCAGCAAGGTGCTCTGCCCAGCCAGCACCGACTGGTCGACATGCAGCGTCACCTCCGTGCCGCGGCCGAAGCACATCGGCCCTTCGATCGCCAGCCTTTCGATCACCGCGCGCGAGTCGATGCGCACGATCGAGCGCACATTGCGGGCGAGCCCGGGGTCGCCGCGCTCGGCATAGAGATCGAGCAGCGCGTGCAGCGGATCGACGCCGCGGCCTTCCTTGGCCAGGCTGAGGAAGTTCAGCGCCAGCTGCGACACCAGCCGCCAGGCCAGATCGTCGGCGCGCGACTCGCTGTCGGCGCCGGTCGGCAGCGCTGCCGGGATGGCCGGCTGCGGCGAACGCAGCGCGCCGAGCAGCCTGACCGATTCCACCGGGTCGCCCGCTTCCAGCGTCAGCGTTGGCGTGTCGTCGAGGATGGCAAGATCGCGGTTTGTGCACAGTGCCACGACGTCGACGCGCTTGAGCGGCCGGTTGGCCTGACTGTTGACTGGGCGCGACACCGCCAGGAAGACGTCGTCGCCGGCATAGGAGGTCCGCGTCACGCCCTGGCGCCGCTCGTCCTCGGTCGGCCGGCGCGGCCGCCGCTCCGTCGAATAGACCCAGCCGCTGCCGCGATTTTGCCCAAGGCTGAAGAGTTCCGGTATCTCCGCGTCGGGTCCCTCGGCATCGGCGTCTTCGACGCGGATGACGCGGTAGATTTCAAAGTCGCGCGCCCGCGTGCGGTCGGCATGCAGCACCTGGCGTGTCTTGCGCTGGTCGAGCTCGACGATGTTGCACTCGCGCTCGAAGAGATTGATGATCGGGGTGGCGAAGAGATCGAAATCCGCCGGCGTCAGATCGGCGAGTTCGGGCACCGGACGCCGGAACAGGAAGATGATTTCGAGCCCGGCCTGGCATTTGCGCACGACCGGCAGCAAGCCGGTGACGCGCCCATAATGGAAGCGCTCGGGCATCATGAAATATTCGCGCAGCAGGCGGTAGCCTTCGAAGGTCGGCCGCGTGCGCGGCATCAGCGCCTCGGCATCGGCAATGCCGACCATCTCCGGCGGCGGTAGCGGCGACAATGGATTGGTCTTGCCTTCCGGTCGAGCGCCGACACCAGAGCAGACTCCGAAGATGGCGTCGAAGATTAGCGGCGCCTTGGTGCGGTTGGCGAAATAGAAGTCGAGCCGGTCGAGCGCCAGTTCGTCGAGCTTGCCTTTGCCGGTCCGCGCCAGCGTGATGCGAAGTGCCGCTTCGCCGGCCTTGCCGGCGATCGGGCCGATGCCGGCGGCGGCAAGCGCGCTGCGGTCCTGGAAATAGCCGACCGAACTGATCGCGATCGGAAACAGCGTCATGTCCTGCGCGGTGGTGAAGGTGCAGCGTGTCGACAGGCCGGCCTGCAGGCTGGAGACCAGCCGCGTGCCGCGCTTGACGACGTGGCCGGCAAGCATTGTCTGCACCTGCTGGCCGGGCTTCAGCACCACCATGGCGGTTGCCGGCACCGGCGTAACGAGATCGGGATAAAGCACGTCGAGGATGCTGCGCGAAAACCGCGAGCGCTCGGCATCCACCTTCAGGCGCGTGCGCGCGGCGAGGAAGGCGACGCCGTCGAGCAGCCGCTCGACATAGGGGTCGGGACACGGCACCGTATCCAGCGACAAATTGCGGGCAACCGCCGGATGCATGTCGGCGAACTCCGCCGCCAGCCCGCGTATGTGGGACAGTTCCTCCTCGTAATATTCTACGAAGACCCGGTCCATCTCTCAGGCTTCCCTGAACTCGGTGCGCGCCAGTCCGTTGTCGAGATTGATCGTCGTGCGCAGGCGCATGCGCTCGGGCGTCGGCGTCATGATCAGCACGGCGTCGATCTCGATCTTCAGGCCGGTCTTGTCGCCGAGGTTGACCGTGACTTTCGTCGCGCTCTCCTTCAGCCGCGGCTCGAATGCGGCGAGCACGGCGCGGATCTCGCGTGCCAGAACATCGCGATCGAAGTCGCGCGACGACCGGCCGGAGAAGGACGGCACGCCATAATTGACAACGCTGCGGCGCACCTCCGGAAAGTCGGCCAGCGATGTCGGACTGTCGGTCATCTGCTCGGCCTCGAGATCGGATAGCAGCGGCGCGGATTCGAAACGCTCGGTGTTGAACAGCGCCTCGATGTCGCGCCGCACGGCCTCGCGCAGCACATCGGGCGACACCACGATGCCTCGGCTTTCAAGCTCGCCACGGTGCCGGTTCTGAAACGCCAGCCGGTGCAGCCGGCGCTTCTGATCGGGGTTCAATGCGTCATCGGCGTCGATGCGCCTCGGTCCGTCTGCCAGCAGCTCGTCCAGGCGCTCTGCGCCAAGCTCCTCCTGCAGAGCCTGCCTGAGCCCGTCTATCTCCGAGCTCAGGCCCGGCAGATCGTTGACGAGGCGGTCCCACAGCGAAGGCTGTACCGCCTCGCGCTTGGCCCGTGAACCGCCCGCCTGTACCTTGTCGGCGGCAGGGCGCTTTGCTCGCCCCTCACTTGCCGACATAGACATCCATTTCGGCTTCGTCATTGTCGTCATAGACGAACTTGATCTTCTTGTAGGCGAAGGAGACTTCCTCCTGGATCAGGTCGGCTTCATCATCGGCCTGCGACATGTCGTATTCCATGATCGAGGCGTCGGTCAGGGTAACGACCAGATAGTCCTTGCTCTCGCCGTCGATGGTCCGCCGCGCGGAGAATTTGACCTCGTCCAGCGCCTTGTTTTCGAACAGGGCCTTGGCCAGATAGGGTGAGGCCTTGTCATAGTGCTTGGTGAACTTGATCATGCCCATCGACACGCGGCCTCGGCGCGAGAGGGAATTGGGGTCGTAGGGCGCGACCATCTTGTAATCGACGCCATGGATTTCGATCTCGTCGTCATGGCCGTCGCGTGTGCTAGGCCCCTTGATATCCGGAACTTTCAGAAAACCGTCGATCTTCATTGTGGGCATTTTCGTTCTCCACCGCTTTCAAACAAAGGTTTGGTTGCTGCAATCAGGTCTTCACGGACGGCAATTCCGACACCAGCCTGAGCGAGGCGTTGATGCCCTCCAGCTGGTAGTGCGGGCGCAGATAGAAGCGGGCGTTGTAGTAGCCCGGCCGGCCCTCCACGCTGTCGACCTGCACCTCAGCGGCGGCAAGCGGACGCTTGGCGCGCGCCTTGTCGTCGGCGAAGGCCGGGTTGGCCAGCACGTACCGGTTGATCCATTCGGTCAACCAGATCTGCATGTCGGTGCGTTCCTTGAACGATCCGACCTTGTCGCGCGCAATCGCCTTGAGGTAGTGGGCGAAGCGCGAGACCGGGAACAGATAGGGCAGGTTGGCGGAGAGCCGCTCGTTGGACTGGGCGTCGGGGTCGACCAGGCGGCCCGCCCGCGTCTCATCGTCCTGCAGCGAATGGGCGCCGATAAAGGCCGCGAGATCGGTGTTCTTGCGGTGCAGGATCGGCATCAGCCCGAGCTTGGCCAGTTCCGCCTCGCGCCGGTCGTCGATGGCGACTTCCGTCGGGCATTTCATCGCGATCGAGCCGTCATCGGTCGGGAAGGAGTGCACCGGCAGGTTAAGCACAGTGCCGCCATTTTCGACGCCGCGGATCTGGGTGCCCCAGCCATAGAGCTTGTGGCTGCGGTTGATGTTGACGCCCATCGGGAAGGCAGCGTTCATCCAGACATATTTGTTGTGATCGCCCTGCACTTCCTCCTCGAAGGAGAAGCCCTTGACCGGGACTGTCTCCGAGCCGTAGGGCAGCCGCGCCAGCACGCGCGGCATGGTCAGCCCGATATAGCGCGCATCCTCGCTCTCGCGCAGCGATTGCCACGAGGCGTAGGCCGGGTTGGAGACGATCTGCTGCAGGTCCTGCGGGTTGGGCAGTTCCTGCCAGCTGTCCATGCGGAACAGCCGTGGCGAGGCGGCGGCGATGAACGGCGTGTGCGCCGAGGCGCAGATGCCGGAGATGTTGCGCAACAGGCCGACGTCGCGCGGGTGGTTGGAGAACTCGTAGGCGCCGATGACGCAGCCGATCGGTTCGCCGCCGAGCATCGAATACTCGTCGGTGTAGACTTTCTTGAAGATCGGGCTCTGGTCCCACATCTGGCCTTCATAGTCTTCGAGCGTATCGGCCAGCTGCTCCTTGGAAATGTTCATCACCCGGATCTTCAGCTTCTGATCCGTCTCGGTGTTGTTGATGAGGTACCAGAGGCCGCGCCAGGTGCCTTCCATCTGCCGCACTTCCGGCGCGTGCAGGATTTCGTTGACCTGGGTCGTCAGCATCTTGTCAATGCCGGCGATCAACGACTTGATCGACTTGATCGAGTTGGACGAGATCGTCGTCGTTTCGGAGCGCGACTGCGCCGCCAGCGCCAGGTTGCGCACCAGCTGCTGCAGCTTCTCGCTGTCGTCCTTCTTGACCTTGAAGTCCTTCTCCAGCAGCTGGCTGAATTCACCGAGATCGACGGCCTCGGCCTCGGCGACGGATGCTGCGGTCTTTTGCTGTTCGGCCATGATCTATTCCTCACCCTTGTCGTCGGACAGCGCCTGGGCGGCGATCTGGCCAAGCAACGGCTGGTTGTTCAGCAATTGGGCTATGCGCTTTTCGGCATCGACGCGGCCGTCCATGAAGCCGAGCAGCTCCTCGAGCTGGCGCCGCATCTTGAGGATTTCGGCCAGTTGCGGGACCTGTTCGGCGATCTTGTCGGGGGCGAAATCGCCCATCTTGGTGAAGGTCAGGTCGAGCGCCAGTTCTTCGTCGCGCTCCTGTCCCTCGGCCTGCGGCAGCGTGTTCTTCACCCGCGCCTTGACCCTGGGTCCCAGCGCTTCCATGAATTTGGGGAAGCGGTTGGCATCGGTCTCGACAAAGGAACGGTCGAGCACCGTCTTGGACGCTTCCCTGGTCTGCGATGCGCCCGACAGGTCGGCCATCACGCCCATGACGAACGGCAGTTCGATCGTAGTCGGGCTGCCGTAGGTTTCGACATCGTAGGCGATCTGCACGCGCGGGGCGCGATTTCGCTCGATGACCTTCGCTTTGCTTTCGGCTGGCATGTGTTGCTACCTTTCATCCTTCTGGGCAGTCTTCTTGGCGTCGGGAACGCCGGCGAGCAGCCGGAATTCCTTGAGCCCCGACGGGGCGAGGTCTTCCATCAGTTCAACGAAATCCATGTGCACCATCCTGCGCACCCGGCGGGCGAGATGCGGGATCGGACTCGACGGCTCGGTGCGGTCGTAGAACGCGACCACAAGGTCGAGGCACTTCACCACATCGTCGCGCGAGGAAATCCTGTCCGGGAGCCCCGCACCGGTCTCCGCGTAGCTTGCCATCGTCTCGGCTCCATGACCGTTTCTGACCGGCGCGGCCGGGCTTGCCGGGGGAGCAGCCGGGCTGGCCGCCCCCTTCGTCGCTGCCTCTTCCGTGGTCTCGACCGCCGTATTGCGTTCCAGCGTCGTCAGCACGCGCTGCAAAAACCGCTTCAGGTCCGGGACGGCAGCCCCGTTGCTGTCGAGGCGGGCATTCAGCGCCGCATCGACTGCGTCGAGCGCCTCGATCGCTGCGTGCGCCCCGGCGATGAGCGCCGTCATCTGTTCACCGGCCTGGTCCTGATGGGCGGCACAACCGCTGCCCACCCGGTTCAGGAGCTGTCCGTGCGCGCTGACCAGCGCTGCCTTCTCCGTGGCATTCAATCCCGACGCCGCTTCCTGAAGCATGACGCGATCGTCGAGCGCACCCTGTTCGAGATCGCGTCCGCTGATCGGCCCGATGGGACGCGGCGCGAAGAAGACCATCTGCCTGAGGTTCGCCAGCAGGCCTTCCTGGCCGTTCTGCAGGTCGGCCAGCGCGTTGAGGCGGCGCAGGGCGGCCTCGCGCGGTTGGGGGCTGGCCCGCAGCGCCGGGTGCATCGTCTCCCAATGCGTCTCGAAGGTCCTTGCAATCAGGGTCAGGCCCTGTGCCAGTCCGGCCAATCCCTCTTCATTGGCCAGCGCCCGGGCGACAATGACAAGCAGGCGCAGGTCGCGGCCATGCGAACGCAACTCCTCGGCCTTGCCGAGCACGGCAGGCCAGTCGACCGGAATGGTCGATTGCGCGGCTGGCTTGTTGCGCCCGTCATGGACGACCTTGACCTGCGGCTCCGTGAGCCGCTCCAGCTCATGAAAAGCCGGATCGTTGCGCAAGTCTTCGCCTGACGGATTTTCACCGTCCAGCGGAGCAAGCCAGAGTGCGAGATCGATCACAGATACCCCCGGCGACCGGCTCTAAAACCGTACGTGACCCAACGTTAGCACACGGTTGCATATTCCCACAATTCGCCATCCGCTCAAAAGTTAACGAGCGCTAATGAATGTCGGTGCAACTGCGTCTCGGATGGCGCAATTCATGGCGTGCCTGGCCAACCTCGTATGTGAAGCGCATCGCATAGGATTAGAAAAAATCGTGGTTGTCTGCATTTGGCGGCGCGGGACTCTCCACAAAGAGAAAGGCCGGCTGCATCAAGCGCTTTGTCAAGCGGCTGCTTATGTGGCAGGCTGTCGACGGGCAGATTGCAGGAGCACGTTCGATGGAACAGCGCCGGTCGTCGCAGGGGTTCAAACGCAAGGAACTGGTTGGCAAGCTCAATCCGGTCTGCCTGCGCGCCTTCAAGGCCGCCGCCGACAGCGCCAAGCTGCGCGGCAATCCTTACGTCGAACTCGTCCATTTCATAGAACAACTGGTGCTGTCCGAGCGTTCGGATGTGCAGATGATCATTGCCGACGCCGGCGTCGATGCCAGCCGGCTTACCAGCGACATGACCCGCGCCGTCGACAAGCTGCCCTACGGCGCCACCTCGATCGAGGAATTTTCCGACCACATCTTCCACGCCATCCAGGAGGCCTGGAACCTGGCGACGCTGGAATTCGGCATGGAGGAGGTCCGCAGCGCCCATATCGTGCTCGCCTGCCTGAAGACGCCGGTGCTGGGAGGCCTGGTGGCGAAGATCAGCGGCGAATTCGACAAGATCGACGCCGACGGGGTCATCGCCCGTTTTGCCGAGGTGGTGGACGGTTCGCTCGAAGCCGGCGCCACGGCAGCACTGGCTCCCACCGCGGAGGCGCCGCGGCGAGCTCCGGGCGGGGACTCCGCGCTGGCCAAATACGCCACCGACCTCACCCAGCGCGCCCACGACGGCAAGATCGACCCGGTCGTCGGCCGCGACCCGGAGATCCGGCAGATCATCGATATCCTGATGCGCCGCCGGCAGAACAACCCGATCCTGACCGGCGAGGCCGGTGTCGGCAAGACCGCGGTGGTCGAGGGGTTTGCCCTGCGCATCGCCCAGGGCGACGTGCCGCCGCCCCTGCAGGGCATCAGCGTGCGCATGCTCGACGTCGGCCTGATGCAGGCCGGCGCCAGCGTCAAGGGCGAGTTCGAGAAGCGCCTGAAGGCGGTGATCGACGAGGTGCAATCCTCCGAAACGCCGGTCATCCTATTCATCGACGAGGCGCACACGCTGATCGGCGCCGGCGGTGCGGCGGGAACCGGCGATGCCGCCAATCTCTTGAAGCCGGCGCTGGCGCGCGGCGAACTGCGCACCATCGCGGCAACGACCTGGGCCGAGTACAAGCAGCACATCGAAAAGGACCCGGCGCTGACCCGCCGTTTCCAGGTGGTCAAGATCGACGAGCCGTCGGAAGCGGTCGCCGTGCTCATGCTGCGGGGTGTCGCCGACGTGCTCGAACAGCATCACGAGGTGCAGATCCTGGACGAGGCGATCGAGGCGGCGGTCGGCCTGTCGCATCGCTACATCCCGGCGCGGCAATTGCCCGACAAGGCGGTCAGCCTGCTCGACACGGCTTGCGCCAGGGTCGCGATCTCGCAGCATGCGACGCCGGCCGAAGTAGAGGACATTTTGCGGCGCCGCCAGGCGCTCCAGGTCGAAAGCGGCATCATCGGCCGCGAGGCAGCCATCGGCATCGAAGTAACTGACCGGCAGGCGCGGGTCGAGGCCGGGCTCACTGAGACGGGGACCATGCTCGCCGCCGCCGAGGAGCGCTGGGAGCGCGAAAAGGCGCTGGTTGCCGAGATCCTCGAACTGCGCGCGCGGCTGCGCGGCGACGGCGTCCCGCTCGATGCGGTGGCGACAGCTGAGGCCGATGCCGAACCGGCAGCGCCGGACGAAGAAAAGACCAAGGTGCCCAAGGCCGAGACGCCCAAGGCCGAAACGTCCGAGACCGAAGCGCCGGCGGCCGAAGCTGCGCCGTCAGATCCTGTCGCCGATCTGGCGCGGCTGCGTGAACTCATGGCCGAGCTTGCCACCGCGCAAGGCGAGACGCCGCTGATCCTGCCGTCGGTCGACCGCAATGCGGTCGCTGCCGTGGTCCAGGACTGGACCGGCATCCCGACGGGACGGATGCTGTCCAGCCAGACCGAAAAGGCGCTCAAGCTGGCCACCACGCTGTCCGAACGTGTCGTCGGCCAGGATCACGCCATGGAGATGATTGCCAAGCGCGTGCAGACCAGCCGCGCCGGGCTCGGAGCGCCGGAAAAGCCGGTCGGCGTGTTCCTGCTCTGCGGCCCCTCGGGAGTCGGCAAGACCGAGACGGCCCTGGCGCTGGCCGAGACGCTCTATGGCGGCGAGCAGAACCTGATCTCGATCAACATGTCCGAATTCCAGGAGGCGCACACCGTCTCGACGCTCAAGGGCGCACCGCCCGGCTATGTCGGCTACGGCAAGGGCGGCATTCTCACCGAGGCCGTGCGCCGAAAACCCTATTCGGTGATCCTGCTCGACGAGGTCGAGAAGGCGCATCCCGACGTCCACGAGATCTTTTTCCAGGTCTTCGACAAGGGCATGATGGATGACAGCGAGGGAAGGCGCATCGACTTCAAGAACACGCTGATCCTGCTGACGTCCAATGTCGGCTCCGAAGTCATCATGGAGCGGACCGGCAACGGCACGGTGAGGGCAGGGCTCGACGGCCTCGATGCTGCCCTGCGCGCTCCACTGCTGAAGGTGTTTCCAGCGGCCTTCCTCGGCCGCGTCGTGACCATCCCTTACTATCCGCTCTCGGATTCGATGATCGAGGCCATCACCCGCCATCAGTTCGGCAAGATCGCGCGGCGGCTGCGCGCCAGCCACGACGCCGAACTGGTGATCGGCGACGGCGTCATGGCGCTGGTCAAGGCGCGCTGCACCGAAATCGAGTCCGGTGGCCGCATGATCGACGCCATCCTCACCAACACGCTGTTGCCGGAACTCAGCCGCGGCGTGCTGAACCGGTCGCTCGACGGCGAGAAGATGACCAAGGTGACCGTCAGCGCTTCCACCGACGGGTTTGCCTATTCGTTCGAATAGTCAGGCCTGACTGCTCGGCTCCGTCTCGGCGCGGATCAGCTTGATGTCGGCGCCGGCTGCCCAGGCGCCGATATCCTCGCGCCGCAACGCCGCCGCCATCATGTCGGGAAACAGGTCCGGCGTGCAGGCGAAGACCGGTATGCCAAGTGCCGCGACCGAAGCCGACATCGCCGGATCATAGCCCGGCCGGCCCTGATCGGTCAGCGCCAGCAGCACGATGACATTGACGCCGGACCGGACCAGCGCCGCAAGCCGCCGCAGCAAGTCCTGGCCGTTGCCGCCCTCATAGAGGTCGGTGATCAGCACGAAGTGGGATTTGGTCGGCCGCTCGATGCGGTCGGCGCAATAGGCGACCGCCTGGTTGATGTCGGTGCCGCCGCCGAGCTGCACGCCAAACAGCACCTCGACCGGGTCGCTGAGCTCTTCGGTCAGGTCGACGATGGCCGTGTCGAAACAGACCAGCTTGGTGCGCACGACCGGCAGCGACGCCATCACCGCGGCGAAAATCGAGGCGTAGATCACCGAGCTCGCCATCGAGCCGGACTGGTCGACGCACAGCACCACTTCGTCGAGATCGACCAGCCGGCGTTGCTTGCGCATGAAGCCGACCAGTTTTTCCGGCACGACGGTTTTGTGCTCAGGCTGGTAGTGGCGAAGATTGCCCGAGATGGTGCGCGGCCAGTCGATGTCGCGTTGGCGCGGCCGGTTGGTGCGTCGCGACTTGTCGAGCGCGCCACGGATCGCCTCGGCGGTCTTCTGCTCCAGCCGCTGCATCAGCTTGGCAACGATGTCGGCGATGATGGTGCGGGCGATGTCCTTGGTCTTGGCCGGCATCACCGAACGCAGCGAGATCAGGTCGGCGACGAGGTTGACGTCGGCCTCGATCGCCTTGAGGAATTCCGGCTCCATCAGCATCTGCTTCAGGTTCAGCCGCTCAAAGGCATCCTTCTGGACGATCTGGACCACCTGGGCGGGAAAGAAGGAGCGGATATCGCCCATCCATTGCGCCACGCGTGGCGCCGAGCGGCCGAGCCCGCCGCGCCGCTTGCGCGGGTCGGCATCGGCATTGGCGCCGTCGCCGTAAAGCGCATCGAGCGCCGAAGACAGTTTTTTGTCATCACTGGAAAGGGCGGAGGAAGCCTCGTCATCGGCGCCGATCGCCAGCCGCCAGCGGCGCTCGCGCCCGCTATCGGAGGATGCTGGGCCGGGTTCGGGCACTTCGGCTTCGTCATCCATTGTCACACTCCGCCCGCCAGCAATGGCCCAAGCCGCTCCAGGTGACGGCGCCAGCCCTCGCCGCCATCCGGCGCCGGCGTCAGGCCGGCCGGCAACCTTGCGGTGCGGCCGAGCACGGCCTCGATCAACCGCCGCCGCTCCATCGAGTCCAGATTGGAGAAGACGCGGCGCAGCAATGGCAGATGCGCGATGAAAGCGTCCTCGTCGAGCGATTTCAGCCACCCATCGACGGCGCCGCGCAGGCCCTCGTCATAGATCAGCCGCTGGCCGGCAGTGCTGAAGAAACCTTCGAAGAACCCCGCTGCCTGGGCGACCGGCGTCCCCGGCGACAGCCTGCGTCCGAGCAGCCCGGCGGCGTCCTCTGCCGACAGTTGGCCGGCTTCATAGAGCAGATGCGCGGCGCAGCCGGCGAGCAGCGCCGTCGAGCGCGGACCTTCCAGCACGCCGGTCAGGCCGTTGCGCCATGTATCGAGCACGTCTTCGCCGGGCTCGACCAGCCGGATCGCCGTGTCGGCCTTGCGCACAGCACCGACCAGCGTGGTGGCGGCCTGCTCGTCCAGGTCGCGCACCGCATAGGGCAGCGCGATCGCGCCTTCGACGATCAACCGTTCCAACAAACCGGACAGCCGGTTGGTTTCGGTCTTGCGCGCCTCGCCGTAACGGATGATGTCGGCAAGCGGCGGCACCGAGGCCAGCATCTCCAGGCATTCGCTGCTGTGCGCTGCGCGCGCCTCCAACGCTACAAGGCCGGCGCTCGCGGCCTCCGACAGATCCGCCGTAATGGCGCTCTGGACAAGGGCGGCAAGCGTGTCGAGGCTCGCGGCCGCACCGAGCATCTGGATCAGGCGGCCATTGGCGGCCTTTTCGATAGTCGGGCCGTAGATCAGGTTCTCGACCAGGCGCACGGCATATTCCGGCTCCCAGGCCAGCGTCCATTTTTCGCGAAAGGTGCCGCGGCTGCGGCCGGCGTCGGCCAGCCTGCCCCATTGCACGCCAAGCACGTTCAGCCGGTGCAGCAATGTCGAACGAAACAGTCCGCTTTCGCTGCGCAGATCGACCGACAGCTCGCGTTCCAGCGCCTCCGGCTTCAGCCGCGCCGCCTTCTGGTTGCGCTGCAGGTCCTCGATCAGCGGCGCCAGCGGCGTGTCGGGCGGAATCTCGCCGACATCCGCGCCCAAAAGCAGCTCGGCCTCGACCAGCGCCCACAGCACCGCTTCGCCGTTGAACAGCGCCGCGATCGCGGCATCGCGCAATTCCTCGAAGCCGGGCTTCGGCCGCTCGCGAATGGCAGCCAGTGTGCGCGCAAGCCGCTCGGCCTCGATCAGCGACGCGGTCGACACCAGATGGCCCTTCGCCCGCAGCACCGCCGCGATCGTCGCCAGCCACAGCGTCGCGGCGTCGCGCCGCCCTCGTGTGCGCCACAGATGCTTGCACCAGCCGGGCGCGACGACGCCGGCGCCATAACCATAGCCCAGCGCAAGACGCGGCCCGGTCCATGGCGCCCATGTCATGATGCTTTTGCGCCGGGCAATTCCCTTGATCAGCGCCTGGTCGTTCTTCTGCGTGTGCGCGGCCTGCAGGGCCGGCAAATGCCATGCGCCGCAGACGACGGCGATCGGTCCGGCGAATTCCTTGCGCGCGGCGGCGATTTCCAATCGCATATGCGCTTCACGCTTGGCCTCGAACGGCGCGATCGCACCTTCGCCGTCGCGCAGCGTCGTCATCGCATCGGTGATGGCAGCGAAGATTGGACCCGGCTGCGGATTCTGCTCGATAATGTCGGCCCACCAGCTTTCGCCATCTTCATAGCCGGCGGCCGCAGCCAGCGTGCCGATCGGGTCGCGATGCGATGCGGGCTCGCCATCCTCACCGGTTTCGTCCTTGGGTTCGGGCTTGTCGGCGTCAGCCGTTTTGTCGGTGTCGTCGGTTGCCGGTGCCGCGAACCGTGCCGATGACGGCAGGTCGATGAACCGCAATGCCGCCTTGTTCTCCACCGCCCACACTGCCGCCTGGTATTCCGGCGAGAACTCGGCGAACGGCCAGAAACTTGTCGCGGCCGGGTCGTCCTCGGGGTAGCAGAGCAGCGCCACCGGCGGCTGCATCTGCGGGCGCGCCAGCAATGGCAGCAGGGCGGACGCGTCGCTCGGCCCTTCGATCAGCACCGCGACCGGCTGCAAGTCCCGCAGCGCCTGCACCAGGCTGTCGGCGGAGCCCGGCCCGTGATGACGGATGCCGAAATAGGCGACGTCGCTCATGACCTCAGATCGCTGCGTTCAGTGCCGCGTAATAGCCGGCATAGTCCGGCCGCTTCTTGAGCACCGTTTCGAGATATTCCTCCAGCACCACCTTGTCCTGCACCGGGTCCTTGACGATCGCTCCGACAAGGCTGGCGGCGAGGCCTTCGGCGCCGAGTTTGCCGCTGTCGAACCACGCCGCCTGGCTGAGGCCGCCGACCATGGTGGCGATCGCCTCGGCGGTCGACAATGAACCCGAAGGCGTCTTCAGCGTCACCTTGCCGTCAGCGGTTGCGCCCGAGCGCAGCTCGCGGAAAATGGTCAGCACGCGCGCAATCTCCTCGCCGACATTTTTCGGCACCGGCAGGTCGAGGCCGCCGGCCATCTCGTCGACCCGCTTGGAGACGATCGCCACCTCTTCGGCCATGTCTTCGGGCAGCGGCAGAACCACCACATTGAAGCGGCGCTTGAGCGCCGAGGACAGCTCGTTGACGCCCTTGTCGCGATTGTTGGCGGTGGCGATGATGTTGAAGCCGCGCTGGGCATAGAGCGAGGTGTTGAGCTCCGGGATCGGCATCATCTTTTCCGACAGCACGGTGATCAGCGTGTCCTGCACGTCCGAGCCCATGCGCGTCAGTTCCTCTAGCCGGCATAGCTTGCCGCTCTCCATGGCGCGGTAGAGCGGCGTCGGCACCAGCGCCTCCTGGCTCGGCCCTTTGGCCAAAAGCTGCGCATAGTTCCAGCCATAGCGGACCTGGTTCTCGTCGGTGCCGGCCGTGCACTGCACGATCAGCGTCGAGTTGCCCATGATGGCGGCGGCGAGATGTTCCGACACCCAGGACTTGGCGGTGCCGGGAACGCCGAGCAACAGCAGCGCGCGGTCGGTAGCGAGTGTCGCCACCGCGGTTTCCATCAGCCGGCGGCGACCAACATATTTCGGCGATATCACGGTGCCGTCGCTTGCCTTGCCGCCGAGCAGATAGGTCAGCACGGCCTTCGGCGACAAGCTCCATCCGGCCGGCTTCTGGCGTTCGTCATTGCGCGCCAGCGCCTGCAGTTCAGCGGCATAGGCCTGCTCGACAGGGAGGCGGATGGCTGCGTTCATGGTGCTGTTCTCCGGATTGTCATGTTTTGGTTCCCGTCATTGCCGCGTTGAGGCGCAGGAAAACGAGCGAGGCTGCCGCCGGCAGCATGCCGGCCGCAACAATGTCGCCGATCAACCGTTCAGCGGTCTCCGCTGTGGCAAGAAAGCCTATCGTTTCCAGGGCGTGGTCCGCGCTTCGCTTCGCGGGCTCGTCGTTTCCCGCAACCATGGTGCGTAGTGCCGACAGCGCCTTGTCATTTGTCAAATCGTCCCATTCAAGCCAACTCGCTTCGGCGCCTTCGACCAGGTTGAGCGCTTCAAGATTTTGAGCGTCCTTCAGGATCCGCCTGATCAGGTTCCGCTTCCTGCCGCTGTCCAAACGCAACATGAGGTGGAAGACAAACAATGCCGACTTGCCACCTTCGGCGACAAGCGTATCCGCCAACAGCGCCACCGTGGCATCGCTGCCGGACACGGCGACCATCCGAACGAGAGACAGATCCGCTCTATCATCGGCACCGAATTGCCATGCCCCGATGAAATCGGACTCTGTTTTGCCGAAATGCGCCGCAAGATCGACCAGGTAACAGCTTGCGAACAGGTCGACGCGACGACTTTCTTGCGCAGCCGATTTGAGTTTTGCCGGCGTGTATGTGGTGCGGCGGCGGATGAAGCCGGATTTGCCTTCTGTGATGAAGGCGGCGAGTTCGGCAACGGGGTCGTCGGCTCCGTCGTTGCCCGGCCGGCCATGCTCGCCCAACCTTGCCAGCAGCCGGCCCGCCAGCTCCTGCACCTTGCCGGAGCGGTCGGTGGCCAGGCTTTTCAGGAATGGCGCGTCCGTGGGCGTCAGGTTGAAATGCATGAGTTCGATGAGCGCCAGCCGGACTTCAGCCGGCTCGCCCGTCGCCTTGGCTTCCATCAGGCTGCGGGCCGTGGCCGGATCGCGACGGCGCATCTCGGCCAACGCGATACGGCGCGCGGCGGGGTAAAAGTCATCCCAGTTCTGCGCCGTCAGCTGCTCCTGCGGGGCAATCTTCAGCCCCTCGACGCTGGCCTGCCAGTCGATCCACGGCGCATAGATGTCAGGGCTGTTCTGGTCTGATGCCGACGGCATCCAGTCCATCGGATGCAGCACGTAGCCGCGGCTGGCGACGAGCGTCGCGACGCGCGACTTGCGCCGCGCATCGGCGGCGTTCTTCAGGGCCGCCCGCAACAGCGGCCGCAACCGCTCCGGCAGCAGCGGCAGGCCAAGCCTCGGCAGCGGCAGGCGCCGCTTCAGCGTCTTCGGCGCTGACGGCCGCAGGCCGACATCGAGCGCCTGCGCCGCGATCGCCAGCAGACGTCGCTCCCGTTCGTCCGGGCTTGCGCCACGCGCGATCTCCTTCCATGCGGTTGGCGCCAGATCGAACGCGGTTCCGCCGGTGATCCAGCAGTCGCGCATCGTCGCCAGGCCGGTTAGTTCGAGCTCGTTCATGACAGATCGAGCCTCCCGAAGCCGCTTTGCGCGGCCAGCAGATCGAGCCGCGCGCCGTTCCAGAGTGCCGCCGTGGCCCCGAGGTCGAGGCCAAGCACGGTCTGATCGACGGTCCCGCTAACAGGCAGGGCGATCCCTTGCGGGTCGTGCGCCGCTTGCCACCAGGCGGTGCCGCGCTCATCGAGCAGGATCGCGCCGGCAGGCAGCATCAGCGGGCTATCGGTCGACCAGGGCGCTGCGTCCTGGTGCGCCGCATGCGCCGCGAGCGGGTCCTTGACAGCGTCGAGGCCGAAATCCGGCCAGGCGCCCGACACGACGTCGCCCTTGCGCTCCGCCACCAAGGCCCGCAGTGGCTGGCGCGACGGGTAGAATACCAGGCGGGCGTGGAACCGGTCACCGGGCGTGAACGCCGCCGAGCGGCGGCCGGCCGAAGCCGGAAAGAAATCGAGCAGCAGCGCAAACTGCGGCGTCGGGCTTTTCAGATCGAGCAGCCAGGTCGAATGGCTGACGAGACCGTCGCGGCGGGTCTCGATCTTCTCGCCGACGACCTCCCAATGGCTGTCGACCTGCTTCGCGTCGGGACTGGACAGAACCTGGTCGCGGGTTTCGGACGCCGACACCAGTCGCTTCAGCTCGGGATCGTCGGGCGCCGAGCGCCAGGCTTTGGCCAGCAGCACCAGCTTGCCGAGTTCGCGGATCGCCGCGTCCGGCCGTTCCTCGCTGCGCAGCGCCATTAGCCGGGCCGGGATTTCGTCGATGCGTCCCGCAAGCGCCGTTGCTTTCATGTCGACCAGCCTGGCGGCAAGGCGGCGGCAGCGCTCGCTGCTGGCGTCGGCAAAGGCGGAAAGGCCGAGCCGCAGCTGGTCGGCAATCCACTGGTCGAGTTCGTCCAGCGCGCCTGCCACCGCGGTGCGCGTATCTTCCGCCCGCTTGCGCTGCGCCGTCTCGCGGCGCTCCGTCGCGGCGGCGTCATCGACGGTGCTTTCCTCTGCCTGCGAGGCCTCGCCAATGCTCTTGCCAGACGCGCCCCTGCCAGACTTTGCGTCGACCGGCGGGGGCGCACTCTTCCTGCGCCGGCCAAGCCAGTCATTGACCCATTCCGGCGTTGTTTCGGCTGATGTGAAGCTGGCCGGCGCCGTGGCGGCGATCCACATCAGCGCCAGCGTGTGCTTGCAGGGAAATTTTCGCGACGGGCAGGTGCATTTGTAGCCGTGGTCGCCGGTGTCGACGACGGTGCGATAGGGGTTGGATCCCGAGCCCTGGCATTCGCCCCAGATCAGCGCCTGCTGCTCGTTCTTCTCCAGCCGCGGCCAGTTCGAGCGCTTGGTGAGCTTCGAGGCGGCGCTTAGCGACGCCTGATCGGGGGCCAGCGCCTCGATGGTTTTCAGTTCGAATTCCAAGCCGCGCCTCTCGTCACCCCAAATCAATGCCTGCATCAATATAGGGTGCCGTTTGTGAAGGATTGTTGTGGCCCCGGCAAGACGAAGATAGCGCAGATCAGTACAACGGCGTGGCCATATGCCGGGGCGTCGGCCATTGCGCCGTGATCTCGGGCTGCACCGGGCGCTCGAGATAGGTCGACAGCACGACATAGCTTCGCGTCGAGGTGACGCCGGGCGTTTCGTAGAGACGCGCCAGCAGGCCTTCGAGCGCCCTGGTGTCCTCGGTGCGGACCTTGAGAAGCATGCAGGTGTCGCCGGCCACCGAATGGATTTCCTCGACCTCAGGATATTGGGAGACGGCCATCAGCTCCGGTGTCTTGCCCCAGCCCTTGGTATCGATATGCACGAAGGTGAGCAGCGGCTTCTTCACCGCCTTCGGGTCGATGATCACAGCCGTGCCGCGGATGGCGCCGCTGCGCCGCAGGCGCTTGACCCGCTCATGCGCCGCCGGCGGCGAAAGGCAGACGCGTTCGCCAAGTTCGGCGTAGCTGATCGTCGCATCCTCGACCAGCACGCCTAATATTTTTCGGTCGATTGCGTCGAGCTCGCGGGGAGCTACCTTGTTCTGCAGAACCCCATCTGTTTCTTCGTCCATATCGAAATTCCTTGTTGTCGCGGAATCCAGTTCGGCCATTATGACCCGATGACGAACGCGCATCAAGCTGCAACGCTCCATCAGCCGATCCCGGCGCTGGCCTACCTCCTGACCGGCTGCATCGCCGTCATCGGCTCGAACTCGCTGGTCCTGGGTCCAATTGCTCCGGCAGTCGCCGCATCCTTCGGCACCAGCGTGCCGGCGGTGATGGCCGCGTCGGCTGCCTTCGGTCTCGGCACTTCCGCCAGCGCTTTGTTCCTCGCCCGCTATATCGACGGCGTCGGCGCCCGCCGCATGCTGCAGGGCGCTCTGCTGTTGCTGGCGGTCGGGCTTCTCGTCAGCGCGCTGGCGCCGACGGTGATCATGCTGGTCGCGGCCCAGGCCGTCGCCGGCATCGCCGCCGGCGTCGCCATGCCGGCCATCTATGCCAGTGCAGCGGCAATTGCGCCGCCCGGCCGCGAAAGCGGCACGATCGGCGTCGTGCTGACCGGCTGGACGGTCTCCATGGTGGCCGGCGTGTCGCTGTCGGCCGTGCTTGCCGATCTCGTGCACTGGCGCGCCGTCTTCGCCGCCGTCGCGGTGCTTTCCGCCATTGCGCTTGCTGCCTTGTCGATGACCTCGCTCAGCGACGTCAGGAAGAGCGGCCCGGCGCCGTCGCCGTTCGTTGCGCTGGCCATTCCGGGCATCGTGCCGCTGCTCATCGCCTGCACCGCCTTCATGACCGCTTTTTACGGCGTCTACGGCTATCTCGGCGATCATCTGCACCAGGATCTGGGCGAGCCCGTCAGCGCCAATGCGCTGGCCGCACTCGCCTACGGCGCCGGCTTCGGCGCCGCGGCCTTCCTCGACGGCGTCATCGACCGCATCGGCGCACGGCGCGTCATGCCTTTCGCCTATCTGCTGGTCGCCGTCGTCTATGTCGCGATCGCGCTCGCAAGCAGCAATTTCGTGCTGATCCTGGCTATGATCGCCATCTGGGGCCTTGCCAATCATTTCGGCCTGAACGTGCTGGTGATGCGCCTTACCGCGCTCGATCCGTCGCGCCGTGGCACCATCATGGGCCTGAACAGCTCGGTCACCTACCTCGCCGTCTTCATCGGCACCACCAGCTTCGGGCCGCTTTATTCATCGTTCGGCTTTGCCATCTGCGCCATCGTCGCCGCCGTGCTGATGCTGGTTGCGGCAGCAGCGGGGTCATGGCGATCGCCGCTGCCCATCAAGCCGTAAAGCTTGCGTTCTCATCCCGTCCTTCGCTAGAGCTTGGCTTGCCATGCGAGCCCCGCCCGGATGAAGACGACGCTTGAAACCACTGCCGACCCCTCGTCAGACGACCTCGCCTTCCTGGCCGAGCGGCTGACGGCGTTCAATGACGGCGATGTCGGCCCCTCCGGCCGCAAGCCGATCGCCGTCTTCGTTCGTGATGAGCACGGCGCTGTCGTCGCCGGCATTTCGGGATACACCGCCTGGGGCTGGCTCTATGTGCAGTGGCTGTGGGTCGACGAACGCCTGCGCGGCCGGCATATGGCCGGCGACATGCTGGGCGCTGCCGAGGAGGAAGCGGTCAAGCGCGGCTGCCAAAACGCCTGGATTGATACGTTCAATCCGACAGCGGCCAAAGTCTATGAGCGGCAAGGCTACCGGCGCTTCGGCGAACTGCCTGACTTTCCCGTCGGCCGCAGCCGCATCTTCCTGCAGAAGAAGCTCTAACCTGCCAGCCGCCCGCCTTGCATCGGCCGCGGCACGCCGGTGGTGCTGGGAAAGCTGATCGGCAGGCCGCGCAGCACGCGCACGGCAAGGAAGGCAAAGCATTCGGCCTCCACCGCATCGCCTTTCCAGCCCAGTGTCTCGGCCTGCACAACCTCGACGTTGGCGCGCCTCGCCAGCATCGCCATCATCGTCGGGTTGCGGCGGCCGCCGCCACTGACCGCCAGCCGCTTCGGCCGGCGCGGCAACAAATCGAGCGCCTTGCCGACGGCCGAGACGGTGAAGGCCGTCAGCGTCGCCGCCCCATCCTCTGCGCCGAGGCCGTCGGCGATGGCGGCGCCGAAGTCGAAACGGTCGAGCGATTTCGGATAGGGCTTGGTCAGATACGGATGCTGGAGCAATTTGGCCAGCCGCACTTCATCGACGGTGCCGGCCGCGCCCAGTGCGCCGTCGCGGTCCATCTCGCCGAGGCCGTTTGCCTTGATGAAATCGTTGAGCGGCGCGTTGGCCGGGCCAGTGTCGAAGGCGACGATGTTGTCCTTGCCGTCCCACCAAGTGACGTTGCCGACACCTCCGAGATTGAGCACAGCGGTGTCCCCGCTGGCGTCGGCTTCCCTCAAAAGCGCCGCGTGGTAGGCAGCCGCCAGTGGTGCGCCCTGGCCGCCAGCGCGCACATCGTCCGAGCGGAAATCATAGGCGACCTTGGCGCCCAAAATGGAATGCATCAGCGCGCCATCGCCCAACTGGCGCGTATCGCCGCGCCGCCCGGGTTGCGGGGCACGATGCAGCACGGTTTGGCCGTGAAAACCGACCACGCCGATATCGCCCATGGTCAGGCCGTAGCTTTCGACAAGGTCCTTCACCGCCGCCGACTGCGCCCGCGTCAGCGCCTCCTCGGCTTCGGCAAAGATCGCCGGCTCCGGCCCGTCGAAATTCCACACCCGGGCCTGACGCAGCGTCTCCTCCAGCAAGGCACGGATCGCTGCGGGGTAGGGGGCCAGCGTATAGGTGCCGAAATCGGCGATCCGCTCGCCATCGGTCTTGATCAGCGCCACGTCGATATTGCCGTCAAGCACGGTGCCGGTCATCAGGCCGACGGCCCAGATTGGTTCCACGGTCGACTCCCTTGCGACACCGTTTGCGATTCCAACGCAATCACCTGTCGGACGGATTGTCTCGCCAGGCAAGACCCTGGCCGCGGTCGATTGCTCCGAACCTGCCGGCAGGGTTTTTCACCGAACAGCGAAAATCGAGCAACGCCGTTCTTGCGTCTCGCCGCTCAAGACGCCAGCTATGAGACGAACACGTCATCGCCAAGGAGAAACGACATGGCATCCGAAGTCGCAGTGATCGCCGGCGCGGGTGCGGGCCTGAGCGCCTCTTTGGCACGCCTTCTCACCACGGAAGGCTATCGTGTGGTGCTGGCCGCCCGCAACACGGCCAAACTCGCGGCGCTGGTCGGGGAAACCGGCGCGCTGGCCGTCGAAACCGACGTCGCCGATCCGGCCTCCGTCGCCGGCCTGTTTGACGCCGCCGACAAGCAAGGCCCGCTGGCCCTTGCCGTCTTCAATGCCAGCGGCCGCACGCGCGGCCCGATCGCCGAGGTCGATCCCGATGCGGTCAAACAAGCCTTGCTTGTCGGCGCCTATGGCGGCTTCCTGGTCGGCCAGCAAGCGGCGCGGCGGCTGCTTGCGCGCGGCTCCGGTTCGATTCTTTTCACCGGCGCCTCCGCCAGCATCAAGGGCTTTCCCAACTCCGCCGGCTTTGCCATGCCGAAATTCGGCCTGCGCGGTCTGGCTCAGTCGATGGCGCGCGAACTCTTCCCGAAGAACATCCATGTCGCCCATTTCATTATCGACGGCCAGATCGAGCCGGTCGGGACGAAGCCCGAGCGACCGGACAGCCAGCTGTCGCCCGATGCGATCGCGCAGACCTATCTCGCGACCCATCGCCAGCATCGCAGCGCCTGGAGCTTCGAGGTCGAGCTGCGGCCCTTTGTCGAGACATTCTGACCGGTCCGGCGTGACCGTTCTCGCAATTGCGAAATCTTTGAGAGAATATTCCCGGCTTCGTGTTTGAGAAGAAATGCGGTTCTTTGATCCGGCAAGCAGCATTGCCGATGATGTCGTCAAGGCTTGGTATTCCACCTCGCCGCAATGACTTCAGGATTACGAGGTATCGACAATGTCCGAACGCGGAAACGCTTCCAGCTCTCTTCTTTTTTCAGCCATCAGCCGGCGAGCTGCCCTTGCGGCACTTTTTGCCTCGGCCGTCACGCTTGCCGGTCTGGCTCAGCCGACGCCGTCCTTCGCCGAGGACAAGAAGTCTATCAAGGTCGGCATCATCAGCGGCGAGGATGAGGATGTCTGGCGCGTCGTCGTCGCCCAGGCCGCCGAAAAAGGCCTGACCGTCGAGACCGTGGTGTTCAACGACTACACCCAGCCCAACGAGGCGCTCGAGCGCGGCGAGATCGACGCCAACGCCTTCCAGCACCAGCCCTATCTCGACAACCAGATCAAGACCCAAGGGTACCACATCGTGCGCGTCGGCTACACCGGCGTCTGGCCGATCGGCCTCTACTCCAAGAAATACACCAAGGTTGCCGACCTGCCCGAAGGCGCCGTCATCGGCTTGCCCAACGACCCCTCGAATGAGGGCCGCGCGTTGCGCGTTCTGCAGAACGAAGGCGTGATCAAGCTGAAGGACGGCACCGGCATCCTGGCGACCACCGCCGACATTGCCGAGAACCCGAAGAAGGTCGTCATCAAGGAACTGGATGCCGGCATTGTCGGACGCTCGGTCGAGGATCTCGACGCGGCTGTCGTCAACACCGACTGGGCGCTGAAGAGCGGTCTCGGCCCGGACAACCGCATCGCCCAGGAGCCAGTGGCCGACAACCCCTACCGCAACTTCATCGCCGTGAAATCCGGCAACGAGAACGAGGCGTGGGTGAAGACGCTGGTCGCGTCCTACCAGAACGAGGCGGTCAAGGCCGAGTTCGACAAGGTCTACAAGGGCACCGGGATCAGCGCCTATTGATTGGCGCCTGGTTGTCAGGAGCAGGGGGGGCGGGGGGGGTGGGGGGGCGGGGGGGATGTTGGAGGGGGGGGCCCGCCCCGGCCTGTGTGCCGCGCCTCCCCGGCGCGACAACGGCGGGGGGGGCGATAGACGGCAGGGCGGGC